>JAJQGV010000057.1 GCA_021200215.1 Ruminococcus sp.
CGATAATAGTACTTTGTTATATCAAGAGCATAAAACAAAACCTGCTATGCTAATATTGATACATAATAGTACTAAGAGTATACAAAATATACCTCTAGTAGGCAATATGACTATTGGTAGACTATCTACCAACTCTCAAGTAGATATTCCTTTAACCTCTAGTATAGTATCTAGGAAACATGGTATGTTCATATGGAATGAAAATGAACACTGTTACTACTATGCCGATTTAAACAGTGCTAACGGAACTATATTCAATAACGTTATACTAAAGAATAATAACACATCACCTAACAATATAAATGCATTTAAGTTGAAAAACTTAGATATATTACGCATAGATATTACTAACTCTACAAGTTCTCACCCCGAAGCAATAACTATGATATTTAGCACCAGCTTTGATATATCCGATAGATGGAACGTACTAAACATATCTGGTGAAAAAGAGGTTACCATAGGAAGAAATATCAACAGTAACATAACCATAGATGATGTTACCGTATCACGAAATCATGCATACCTAAAGTTGGAAAATAGTAATTGGATTCTATACGATAACAACAGTTCAAATGGTGTTCTATTAAACTCAGAATATATACAATCTAAGAGTATAGTTAAGAACTTCGATATCATTAGAATATCCGATACTATACTACTCTACTTTAACGATACTTTAATCTATAATACTACTAAAAAGTTAGGTGAGGAAATCCATGTGGATATTGAAAGTAAGTTAGTTCACAAAGAAGGCTCTCTATTAAGCGATAAAAAGATTCTAAGTGATATACATTTTAACATAGCTATTGGTGAGTTTGTCTTAATATTAGGTGGTTCTGGTGCTGGTAAGACTACTCTAGTAAATGCAATACTTGGTGTGGATAAGGCTAATGGAAAGATTATGCTAGGCAATCAAGACCTTTACAAGAACTTTGAAATGCTTAAACACAAGATAGGTTTTGTACCTCAACACTCTGCATCACACCTACGCATGAACGATTATACCAAAAACGTTATTGAAGATTCTGCTAGGATAAAACTCCCTAAAGATATATCTAAAAAGGAACTTAAACAGAAAGTATCCAACGTTATGGAAACTTTAGGATTGACTAAGTATAGCCATCAAAAGATAGTAAAGCTTAGTGGTGGTCAGCAGAAGAGAGTAAGCGTAGCCGTTGAAGCTATATCTAACCCATACCTATTCATATTAGATGAGCCTGATTCTGGTCTTGATGTGGTTACTGGCAGACTACTTATGGAAAATCTAAGCCAACTGTCACATGAACATAAAACGGTTATGGTTATATCACACTCCTCTAACAACGCTCAAGATTTATTTACTAAAGTAATAGTGTTGGCTAAGAGTACTCAAGATGATGCTGGACATCTTGCATTCTATGGCTCAGTCAACGATGCTTTAAAGTTCTTTAAGGTTAAGAATCTACAAGATATTATTAAAAGAATCAATCCCGTAGAAGAAGGTGGTGATGGTCTTGCCGATACTTTCATTGAAAACTTTAATCGCAACAGAAATCAGTACAGATAGATTTTAAAGGAGCATTAACATGGAGAATAATAAAATATCTAGGTTTGGACAGGTTATTATATATGTAAAAAAGAACTTTCGTCTATTCTTTAGCGAAAAAGGTTGGGGATTCATACTATTTGGATTAATAATATCGCTACTGGTAGCTTGGATAGTAGGTGATGATATGTTTCAAACCTATGATGCTACTAGGTCGGGATTCTTTACTATAATGTCAGCTTGTATTTGGATAGGTATATTTAACTCTATCCAAAAGGTCTGCAAGGAAAGAGATATCATAAAGCATGAACATCGTTCGGGTATGCATATTAGTTCTTACATAGTCGCTCATGTAATACATCAAGGAATAATATGCTTAGTACAGAGTATTATAATGTTACTATGCTGTATGCTATTTATAGACTTTAACGAAGATGGAATAATATTTGACAGTTCGTTAATAGAGTACTTTATAACCATATTCTTAACCATACTCAGTTCCGATATTATGGGATTAGCAATATCTTCGATAGTAAGAACTCCCAACACTGCTATGACTGTTATGCCATTCATATTAATAATACAACTAATCATGTCAGGAGTACTATTCTCACTAGAGGGTATCACCGAAAAGATTGCTAACCTTACTATAAGTAAATGGGGCATGGAAGCTATGGGAAGTATAGGCAATCTAAACGATGACTCTCTACCATTAAAGATTAGTGCAATATTTCCAAACGTAGTTAGACTAGAACCAGAAGATGCTTATGAGTATACTTCTGAACATCTATTAAAGGTTTGGATAGTAATGGCTCTATTTGTGATAATATTTACTATAATATCCATAATAGCCCTAGAGTTTGTAGATTATGATAAAAAATAGGAGGTTATATCTATGAAAAAAAATAAAATAATTATAGGTACTATGATAGCTATAATATTTATACTAATAGTTGGAGTTATATTTACCGTATACGTACGCCGAAATGATACTTCTAAACCAGAACATACTATACGTTCTTTTGAAACTGCTTTAAACAACGATAATATAAATGGTATGCTAGACTGCATTGAACCATCGGAAGCACAGATAATTAAGGATACTATATCTAAGGTAGAAAACATCACTGGGCAGTCACTAGATGGGTTAATAGATATATTACCATTTATCTCATTTGTATCTAGTTCAGACCTATTCCCATCATATAATTTAGAAGTAATATCTACTAATATTGATGAGGACGAATCTACTGCAATAGTTACTATAGAAGCTACTCCAACGGATAAAGAAGATTCAGAAAGTACTCTATTAGATGTCTACTTGATAAGAATAGAAGACGTTTGGTATATTAGATACGCTTTGCCAATATCTGATGGTGAAAATATTTAAAACTCATGTAGGAGGTTTTATATATGAACTTTTTAATATCAGCTGTTTCAGATATCGGTATAAAAAGACAGACTAATCAAGATAGTCTATCTGCAAAGATAGTAGATACTTTCTATGGTCAAGTTATGTTTGCTATAATCTGCGACGGTATGGGTGGACTATCTAAGGGTGAACTGGCTAGTGCAACCATAATTAGAGCTTTTGACAATTGGTTTTACAATGATTTAATTAAGATACTCCATAATAATAAGAAAGATATCAAAGAGGATTTAAAAAGGTCATGGGAGAGCATAATATTAGAACAGAATGACAAATTAAAAGAGTATGGAGAAAAGAATCAACTGCAACTTGGAAGTACTCTAACCACATTACTATGCCACAACAATCGATATTACATAGTTCACGTTGGTGATACTAGAGTATATCAGTTGACTGAAAGTATAGTGCAACTGACTAAAGACCAAACCTTACTACAAAAAGAAATAGACAGCGGAAACTTAACTACTCCTCAACAGATTGAAGATTTCCCTAAAAAAAGTGTGCTACTACAATGTGTAGGTGTAGCAGATTCTGTTATGCCTTACTTCTACAGTGGAAAGATAGACTCTAATATGGTGTTTCTGTTATGTTCTGATGGCTTTAGGCACAAAATATCCAATGAGGAAATGTTTAACAATTTAAACTACAATAATCTTACCGATGAGATGACCATGAACAACATATTACTCAATCTAACCGAAATGGACAAGAATAGGTTGGAAAAGGATAACATATCATCAATAGCCATAAAGGTGACTATATAACCTATAGGAGGTGTTTTCTTGCTAAACGTTAATCAAACACTAATAGATACTTATAGAATACTCTCTATAGACAAAAGTTCTAGCGACTATATGATATATTCAGCGGAAAATATTAAGACCAATAGTAAATGCTCAGTTAGACAGATATATTCTAAAAATATTGAAAGGTATCAACAGATATTTGATATACTTAAAACTATCACTAATGACAACTTCCAAAAATCATTAGATTTTTTTACCCTCAATGATTGCATATATATAATCCAAGAATCTATAGACGGAAAGTATATCGATGAGATTATTAATAATGACAAAACCGATACATTAAACATAGGTTCAATATTAAAATGGACTCTAGAACTAACCTTGTGTATTGAATATCTACATAAGTTAAACGTACATCACAACTTAGATTTCCAAAACCTTATAATTAAAAACAACAGATTGATACTATCTAACTTAGATATAAACCTCGATGATATCTCACAGCTACAAGCAGATTTAAACTTTATCGGAAAATTTTTAGAACTACTCTACAATAAGTTGGAAAATAAGAATATGACATTAATAGATAATATCATAGATGGGTGTAAGTCTAATAGCTATACAGACTATAATGCATTGATTCAAGATATAAATGTAGCCATTACGCAACAAAAAAAGATAAACTCAACTAGTTTTATAGTTAAACTATGTATGATAGTTCTATTCTTAACTTTAGCTGTAGTTATGAGCAACCTTGCTTTAAAGATTAACTCTATATTCTTAATTATATCTATCATCTTTGTGTTCATAGGCATACTACTATTAACCTCATTAGATACTAACCTACTATTCTATAACCATAAAAAGGCATCTAAAAAGAATAAATATCAGTTTGAAGTCATAAAAAATATAACCATTATCAATACAAATGATGTGATTTAAAGGCACTTTTTGCATTTCACTCCAAAATAATGACGTTTCGTCAGTTTTTGAAATATTTTTAAAATAATATGCTATAATATAATCACAGTCAAGGAAATGAACAACTAAGACTAAACTAAGTAACAGGAGTGAGATATAATGCTAAACGTTGACACTTCCACTTTGGATATGATAAGCCGTTCTTTAAAGAACATATCCGAAGAACTATTAGTTCAATCTAACGTTATGGAGAATATCATGCAAGGTATTGAAGATGCTTGGATAGGTAATAACTCTTACAAGTACATTCAAAAGAGTGAAAGTATTAAGAATAATATCACAGATACTTCTTATAACATACTTAGTTTAAGCAACGATATTCAACTAATTTCCAGACAAGTTCGCCAAGCAGAAGATATGCTTGAAAATCAAATTAATAATCTATAATCGAAAAGGAGAAATCACTATGGCAACATTTAGTTACGATTTAGACGCTATGAGCAACATAGCAAATCAATTAACAGATTTAGTTCAAGAATGGGACGTATCTAAGGAGAGTCTATACACTATCTATGAAGAGTTGGACGCTATGTGGGACGGTCATGCTAATGACAACTTCAATGAGAAGTTCGTAACAGAGGACAAGCAAAAGTATCAAAAGCTTTCTGAGGTTATGAATACATACATCAATCTCGTTAAAAAAGCAATAGAAAGATACACAAACGCAGAAGAAGAAGTTAGCAACATTGTTAACCAACACTAATTTAGAAAGGATGCGATTTATATGGCAGGTATATTAATAGTAGATGTAGAGGAAATGAGAGCTAAGGCTACTCAATTAAATAACAAGGCCTCTGAAATGGATAACATTAAGGATAAGATGAAAAGCTTAGTAGATAGCCTACAAGACGTATGGAAATCCGATGCTGGTAGCGAATACGTTGGAAACTTTAACTTTATTAGAGGTGAAGTTGAAGACGCTATAACTGACTTAAAAAACCATATTGAACAACTAAACACTTCTGCAAAACTATATTCAGATGCAGAAGATGACGCCATCACAGATGTAAACGGTCTATCAAATAGTAATATTTTCTAACATAACATACAAACCTTACAACTTTATATTTAAAGTTAACTAATCTAATACAAGGCTATTTCCCTATCTTTAAAATATATTGATAGGGAGATTGTCTTAAATATAATATCTATCTAATGGGTGGTGTAACAATATGGCTAAATTCGATGATGAAAACTTTGAAACTCAATTGATAAAGTATGGTAGAATGATTGAAGACTTAAAAAAATATCAAAATATGCTCTTAGAACAGTATACCTTATTAGATTCTCAAGAGTTTGAATATAAACACAACGTTCTAAATGGAATAGAACTCTCAATAAACGATATAAAACGTACTATCTGCGATTTAGAGTGTGCTATCCACGACGGAAGACAGATAATTTTAAAATATAATGATGCTGAAAAAGATATACTACAGATGATAAACAATACTAATACCGATATTAATACTAACTATAACTCGGATAGTAAACACACTCAACATACTATTAACAGTACGGTTAATAATATAGACTTTAAACACTTAAGATTTATTAAGTACGTTCCCACCATATTCAGTAAGAATATTCTCATCGATGATTGGCTTATGGATTTAATCCAAAGACTACAAATTTAAAAATATGCTAGGAAAGGCTGGATTGGTTTATGAAAAGATTAAAACTTTTAATCTTTATAGTTTCATGTATGTTTACTATGACCACAATAGTTGAACCATTAGAGT
>JAJQGV010000097.1 GCA_021200215.1 Ruminococcus sp.
CACAACCACACAGGTATGTGCTTAAACTATACATTAAAGAGTGTACAGTGTGTATACTTTTCACCTAGTTTTCACATATTTCACTAATTTATCACATAAAAACAGAAAGCATAGTTAAAACATTCTGTAGAACATTATATCATTCAGCGGTAGTAGTATCAGCTACTTGAGTATCTGATGTTTGAACATCAGAAGTAGTAGTATCTACGGGGACGCTTTCAGTTTGGTCAGTAATATCTGTACCAGTTACATTTTCGGTACTATCGAGTATGCCACTAAACCATTCAGCGAGTTCTAGTTTAAAGTCATCACTAACTATAAACTGACTATCTGCATTGTAGCTACCTTCTGGTATCTTATATTGAGCTAGATATTCATTGCTACTGAACATATACTGTATAGCCTTTTTGCCATTCTTATAATCTATGGTAGTAACGTCAGTATCCATAATGTTTATAAGATTATTAAAGGAATTATCTAAATTTTCAGCGACTCTATCACCCATAGCTTGAGATATCATAGATGTTATTAAAGAACCTACTACATAGCATCTGTCATCATCGTTAAACTCGTAATGAGTAATTAAGGTTTGAATCTGCTTACTGCTTAGATACATTTGACCCTTATTAAAGCCTCTAACGTCCGATGGTATATAGTAGTTTGCACCACCTAAGATGTCACATATTTTTTGAAATGATTGTTCATTCAACTTAATATACTTATCAATCTCAATTTCGAAGGTACTTTCCACAGCAGAACGAACACCACTAACGCCATTTTTCAAATATATATTACCAATGGTATCAGAGGTATTTTCGTATGTAGATAGTGTAGAGTTCGCTATTGGAACACAAGCGAACGTATTAACTATAGGCATAGTTCTAAGTAACATAAAAGTATCTTGACCGTCGGTATCATCTAAATCTAAGATGAATAGTATGGTATAACTATCTTCAGACTTAGGCACGTAGTTACCATAGTATTCTGTATCATCGACGGTAGGTTCTTCATAAGTTATTTGATTGTATAGGTAGAAAGCAGGTGCACCTATAACTATCAAAGATATAAGTATGGTTGCCAAGAAAGGTATAGCAATACCTTTTTTCTTCTTCTTTTTTTTCTGTTTTGTTGTTGCCATAGAGCAAAAATCCTCCTCAATAAAAATATCCAAAGGTGATTTTTTTCAATATTATTAAAAACTTCACACATAACGCTAGAACTAGATACTCAACGCTATGTAAATATTTTATCATGGTATAGGTTTTATGTCAAGTAAATAATACAGAAAAAAGAGCGTATTTAAAATCAACTGTACTCAGTGAAAGTTCATTAGCTTTGATGGCAAAAAAGATAGCCTATAGTTTAGACTATCCTTTTTGTTGAATATATTGTCTTTTGGATATGAATATAACGTATTTAATTAGTAGTTAATAATTATTAATTATTAAACTACATACCTACTTGAGAGCGTTTAATCTTTTTAGAGGTAGTCTTTTCGAACTCAACAGTTCTAACTACTAAATTTCTTATAGTCTTTGCAGATGGCAAAGTTAGGTTTATACTATCGATATCTTTCTGTAGTTGGCTCTTAATATCTGTGATATTATTAGCCTCTGCATAGTCTAAATTAGGGAATATCTCAGCAGTGATTACATAATCTTTTGCATATACAAGAACCTCTTTAACTAAAAGATTATCTGCGAACTTATTTTCAAGTTCTTCAGGTGATACATTCTCGCCGTTATCTAATATTATAAGGTTTTTCTTTCTACCAGTGATATATAGACAACCATTATCATCTTTGTAGCCAAGGTCACCTGTTCTGAGCCAACCATCTTCAGTAATAGTTTCTTTAGTTGCCTGTGGATTTTTATAGTAGCCCATCATAACAGATTTACTTTTAACTTGAATTTCTCCATCTACGATTCTAACTTGACAACCGTTTACTATCTTTCCAATGGAATCTATTGGATTATCTTCAAATTCCGAACCAGTACTTATACGAGGTGAACATTCTGTCATGCCATAACCTTGTGCTACTTTTATACCCAATTCATTAAATCCCTTTATAATGTTAGGACTTAAATACGCTCCACCACTAAAGATTATAGTTAAGTTATCACCTAAGACCTTTCTAGCAATAAGCTGTTTATCTATAGTAGGATTTTCTTTGCATAGAGCATTAATCTTAAATAGTAGAGTTTGGATAATCATAGGAACTAGAAGCATCTTATTTGGCTGGAAAGTAGCTATGTTCTTTCCAAGATGCATAAGATTATCATTTATACATACTATAGCACCATACTTTATACTTAAAATGATATCACAACTTAAACAGTATACGTGATGTATAGGTAATGCAGATAGTATTATATCGCCGACTTTACTTTCATTATCGTTACAGAAACAGTTGTCCATTAAGTTCTCATGTGATAGCATAACACCTTTACTCTTGCCAGTAGTTCCAGATGTATATATTATAGCTGTACAACTTTTAGGGTCTATCTCAACGTTCGTAGATTTACCATTGTACTCCTTAACTATACTATCTAGGGAGTATATACTATCATCAATAGGTGAACCATCTAACTGTACTATATCGGTTACTTGTGGGCATAGTTCTCTAACTTTAGGAACTAAAGCAGAGAATCTGCTATCATATAAGAATACGGTTACATCGGCACGATTTACGCAGTCGCAAATATCATCTGCGGATAGTTGACTATCTAAAGGTACTATTATGTTGTTAGATATTACTGTACCAAAAAATCCAGTTAGATAGTGATATGCAGTAGTTCCAACTATGGCTATATGTAGTCTGTCATTGGATATATTTTCCTTAATGAATGAACCAAAAGCCTCACAATCTGTTTTAAATTGCCTATAACTCTTATCTATGATATTCTTCTTGACTTTATATCGAATGAACGTATTCTCTTCAAACTCTTCAGCAGAGTTATATATCAAGTCACGGAGTGTTAGGGTATTTTCCTTAGTAATACTCATATAGGTAACCTCCTAGATTATTCTTCAGATTGAAGTCTTTGTATATAGGCTATAGCATCGGCAACGGTGATTAGTTTAAGAACCTCTTGTTCATCTACTTCGACATCGTAGATATCTTCTACTTCACCAAGAAATGACATGAACACATAGGAGTTAAATCCTAAATCTTCAATAAAACGAGAATCCTCTTTAATATCATTGATATCAACCTCAACATAGTTTGTGATTAACTCTTTTAAACTTTCTAACATATTAATATACCTCCAAAATGTAATTATTTCAATCCATGCTTATACCAACTCAAGGATATTCTTTAGTGGTTTATCAAAGTTTTCCATACCTCTAAATATGGTACGGCATATATAGTAATATAGAACATCAAGTTCTTCTTTAGTAACCACTTTTGGTTGATATTCAAAGTAGAAATCTAAACCGTTATCTTCGGGACGATGCATAACTGTTAAATATACAGGTTGTGCAGCTACACCGTTAGAGTACCATTTGCTCTTGTACTTTGCAGGGAGTTCAACTCCGCCCTCGTTCTCTACAGATAGTGGTTGGTACGTTAATGAGATACTCTCGTAACTTTCGCCACGTTCTAATTTAGATGCCTTAATGCGTTCCATAGTCAACTTAACTGGGTCATAGTTAGCGTGACGGAATATTTCATTTTGAGCTATTCTAATCTTTTCAATGCCATCATGGAAAGTTTCTTCTGGTTCAATAATGGTTCTAAATGGGAAGTAATGTATTCTAGTACCACCAGACTTTTTCTCTAATAGAGTACCACGTCTAGCAACGGTAGTCTTAATAGATACATCTTTTTCGTTGTTATTTAGTATAGATAATACAGTTCTTAAACCCATTATAAGCATACATACTATAGGAACATTATGCTCTTTACAGAAGCTTATAATCTGCTTAGATGGTTCTTCTTCTAACTTATACACAGATATCTGAGCAGAAACATCAGTACTTACAACACCAGCAGAACGCTTATTAGGATTGCCACTATCTAACCTTGCACGGATTAATCTTCCCTCACCAGCAAAGTCTGTATACATAGGTTCACTTTCATTATATAGAACGTTCTGCCAATATTTGAAATCTTTTTCATAAGCCTTTGAGTTTGGATATTGTAAATCTTTCTTTAGACATTCAATATAAGATTTCATTGCATTTGGGAACTTTACTTGGTCAGGATACATTTTAGCACAGTATATCTCAATGATATCTTGTAAGAATACGAATAGTGAACTAGAATCCATAGTCATATGTTGAACGTTCATATATAGACCGTTATAGCCATCAGAAAGTTGTATCATAATGATTCTATTTAACTGAGTATCGAACATATTAAAAGGAATCTTTGTAATATCTGTTAGTTTAGCGTGTACGTCATCTTCTTTCCAGTGACGATAGTCATGAAGTGGAATATCGTAGTCGTTACATTCTGTTGGAACTATATACTGCCATATGCTCTTATCTTCCTCTTGATGGAATCTCAACCTTGAACATTCATGACGCTCATAAGCTATATATATAGACTCTTTTAAGACATTAAAGTCTATATCATGTTGGATATATAAGCCTGTACCTATGTTCAATACTTGTGGCTGTCCACAAGCCATTACAGTAAAAAAGTGTAATGATTGTGCAGGTGCTAGTGGATAGCATTCTCTAGTAACGCCATTAATTTCAATCTCTTTCATACACATATAAAAATCCTCCTTGAAAGGTTTTAAAACCATTTTATCTATCTTAACTATACTATATATTTAGATAGAAAGTCTTTTAAATTATCCAAAAAAAGTTTATTATCCTCAAAGAATGCAGCGGCATGACCAGCCTCATCAACCCAAAATATCTTTTTAGGAGCAATGCATTGGTCATAGTTTTCTTGAGTCATATAGGTAGGAACGAAAGTATCTTTTTTACCTGCTACAAATAGTGTAGGAGTTTTAGTTACTTTCATAGCATCTAAGGTGCTGTAATCGTTGTAGCCATAGCCTGCTATACGTTTACTCATAATGCTAGTTATGTTCATAAGTGGAAACTTTGGAATATGATAATCTCTTTTTAAAACGTGAGAAAATACTTCCTCTGGTGATGTAAAAGCACAATCGGCAACGGCAACTTTAACGTTGTTAGGTAACTCGGCAAGACCTGTGGTCATTAAAATAGTAGATGCCCCCATAGAATCTCCATGTAACACAATTTGAACATCGTTACCGAAACGTTTAACTGCATATCTAACCCATTCTAAGAGGTCATAGCGGTCTAAAATACCAAATCCTACATACTTACCTTCGCTTTTTCCGTGAGCCCTATCATCAACAATCAAAGCAGAATAACCCATATCGGCATAAGCCTTTGCAAAAGATGGACATTCATTCATACCCTTACTAGTATAACCGTGAACGCATATCACTAACTTGTTAGATGGCTTATCACTAGATATGTAATACCCATGAAGTTTTAGACCATCTTTAGATTGTATTTCAACGTCCTCATAGCCTTTAGCATCTAACCATTCACGTGCTTCGTCCATAATACCCTTATAGCCAACCCACTTATCGCCATCGCCCATTTCATCTTTAGATACCATAGGCTTATCCTTTCTAAGGATAGTAAGTCTAAAAAAGTATATAGCTAAAGCTAACTCAAATACTATTGCCACACCCAATATGGCTAAAATCACTTTAAAAACCATTAATACTAACTCCTTTCAGCATACTGCAAATATATATCATCAAAAAATCTTAAAGAACCTTTTGGAACAGATAGACTTTTTTCTATTATATTTGCTAAGTAGTTCATTCTTTCAATGGTATCTAACCTTTCTTGAGCTGGAAGTAATTCACCATCGAATACCATTAGCATAGTCATAATTATTAACTCTGAGGCTTTTTTTGGATTGTTACTCTTTAAGACGTCTTTCTTAGTACCTTCTATCATAATATTTTCCAATATTGGTACTAGATATTTCATAAAGGCTGAATTTAATCTTTGATGTAGATACATATCCGATTGACTAAATAGTATATGCATATCATTGTTAGAGCCATCTGAAAAAGTTTTAGTAGCAGTAACGTCAAATAGAAGTTTCATTTTTTGGAAAACATCTAAATCATTTTCAGATACTACAATATGATATTCTTGTGCTATGCGTTTAATAGTGCATTTAGCGATACCATCTAAAATATCATTTTTAGTTTTAACGTAGTAATATATACTGCCCTTACCAATACCCGCCTCTTTAGCTATCTTACTAACAGATACTTTTTCTACGCCCAACTGTTTAATCAATGATATTGTAGAATCATAGATTAGTTCTAACTTATTAGTTTTCAAAAAAACATCACCTTATTTTTTCGACCAGCGGTCGAATTTTTTTATATATTAAGT
>JAJQGV010000023.1 GCA_021200215.1 Ruminococcus sp.
TGAAATTAGATAAAAAAAGTTCTCACAAAAGTATTAGTAATATCATACTATGGTTTAGAAGTATAGGAAGTCTATATATTTCTAATATAAGGGGGCTTTAAATATGGAACTTATTTGCATATTAATATTTTCGGCAGTAGTAGTATTTATATGTATTATGGTTATAAAGGTTTCGTTTGTAGAGGCAGAGGCTGAAAAACACTCATTAACCATATTTTTTCTTAAAGACGATGTTGAAAATCCAGAAAGCCTATTGAAACAGTTGTATGCATCTTACTATGGAAAGATAGTCATAGTGAATGTAAACGCATCAGAGGAATGCTGTTCAATATGCAGATTGCTTTGTGAGGAAAACTCTCATCTTACTTATTGCGAATTTGATGGTCTAAATGATATCATTAAACAAGAATGTATTACTAAGGTTTAGTCCTAAGTAATGGGATAGGTTTACCATGTGAACCTATCCCAAATTTTTTATCTTAATGTATTCAAAGCCATCTAAGAGTTTATCCATATTTTTAAAAGCTATAGAAGTACCTATAGCCACACACTCCATTGGATTCTCAGCCACTCTACAGTGTACGTTTATCTGTTTAGATATCAACCTATCTAAGCCTTTGAGCATAGAACCGCCACCTGTCATAATAGCTCCTTGATTACATATATCATCTATTAAGCTTGGATTCGTCCTTTCAAGAAGTATCTTAATAGCATTTACTATCTCAATTAAATTTTCTTGAACGGCTAAAAACATCTCTGCTTCTGAAACGTATATTATCTCTGGTAGGTTAGAGTATATACTCATGCCTTTAACCTTTATGTTCTTTTCTAAACTTGGATTATACACGTTCATGAAATCTTTTTTAATGTTTTCAGCAGTAAGTTCACCTATGATTAGCCTATAGCGATTTGCCATATATCTAATAATAGATGTGTTTAAGCTATTTCCAGCAGTTCTAATAGATATAGCATCTACTATACCATTAAGCGATACTATAGCTATATCAGTAGTACCCCCACCAATATCTAATACTAGCGTTCCCAATGATTCAGAAACGTCTATACCTGCACCCATAACCCCTGCAACGGGTTCTTCTAACAGATGTATATTTCTTGAACCCGTATTTACGGCAATATCTACTACGGCACGACTTTCAACTTCGGTTATGAATGAGGGTATACATATTATTATTCTAGGTCGAAAGAGTTGACCTTTAGTTATTCTAACCATAAAACTATTTATTAAGCTTTGAGCCATAGCACCATCATAGACTACACCATCTTTAAGGGGCTTTATGATGCTAATAAAGTTAGGCGTTCTACCAATCATATTATAAGCCTTATTACCAGTAGCTATTACCTTTTTGTCACGATTATCGTAGGCTACTACTGAGGGTTCATTTATTACTACTCCTTTTTTACCTTTGGTCATTATTATGTTAGTAGTTCCTAAATCTATGCCAATATCTATATTAGAAATTTTAAAAACCTCCTTTTAAATGGTGTTAAACCTATTCTGTGTTAGTTTTAAGTTGACCACTGGTAGCAACCGCCACTATCACCGATTTTGCACCCATGCTATGTAGTATGTTGCTACACACGTTTAGAGTACTACCTGTAGTCATAATATCGTCTACTAATATTATATACTTGTCTTTAATGTCCGAGTTTCCAGCGTAATATAGTTGTTGAGCGTTCTTCAATCTATCGGCTTTAGATAGTGTATGCTGAACGTTCTTAGAGTATCTAATCTTTAAAGCCTTTGTGTCTAAGGGTACGTTTAACCTTTTGGACATATCTGAGGCAATAATCTCGGCTTGATTATATCCTCTTTTAAGCTTCTTTCTAAGATGCATAGGTACGGGAACTATTAAGTTATATCTAACAACCTCATTTTGGATACGTTCACTTAAGAGTTCGCCCACATGGTACGCAAAGTTTAGATTATCTGCACACTTTAGCGAAAGTACTCCTTGTCTAGCCAAGCCTTCATAGATATAACAGATAAAGGCTCTATCGTAGAATATTTCTTTACCACACTGACAATGTTCAAGAGTAAATCCACAGAACTTACAAAATTTATCACTAGGGTTTTCCATAGTATTAATGCACTCCTCACAGATATACTTATCGTGTGAAATAAATTTATTACAACAAGGGCATCTGTTGGGATATATTAAATCTAGGATAAGGTTATTCAAGGGCTTTATGGTCACTAATAATCATATCCTTTAAACAAGTATATCGCAGTAATTGGTCATTATTATCCACCATTTTAAATAGTTCCCTAGAAGAACCTACTATTATTAAGAGTTGTTTAGCTCTAGTTATTCCAGTATATAACAGATTCCTATAACATAGCTTTTGAAAGTTATTCAACATAGGCATAATTACTGCATTAAACTCACTGCCTTGACTTTTATGTATAGTTATAGCATATGCCAGTTCAAGTTGGTCTATCAATTCAGATTCATATACAACCTCTCTGCCATCGAAGTTTATACATATTCCAGTATTAGATATACTCTCAATGATGCCCATATCACCATTGTATATTCCCATTCCATGAGAGCCATCGCTTTTAGACCATATTTTGTCATAGTTGTTTTTAATCTGCATAACCTTATCACCTACACGAAATGTATACACAGCGTTCTTAATCTCATTACGAGTTGACCTATGAGGATTCACAGCCTCTTGAACTAACCTATTTAGATTAACAGTTCCTAAAGCTCCCTTACGTGAAGGTGATAGTATTTGGATATCTTCTAACGGATTATACTTATATGCTTTAGGAAGTCTGTCTTTCCAAAGTTCTAAGATGGTGCTTTGAGCATCTGAATATTTTAGACGTTGTAAAAAGAAGAAGTCATTGTCTTTCTGTAGTATATCTGGGTAGTCACCTTTTAAAATTTTATGTGCGTTCATAATTATGGCACTTTCTTGAGCCTGTCTAAATATCTCATCTAAGATTATTACATCTAGTAGTTGGGTAGATATTAAATCTTTTAGGACGTTACCAGCACTTACAGATGGAAGTTGGTCACTGTCACCAACTAATATTATCTTACAAAATGTAGATGTTGCTCTTAAGACGCTTTCAAACAGTAGAGTATCTACCATAGACATTTCATCTATAATGATAACATCACACTTTAATTGATGTTCTTCATTGTAGTTAAAGGTTTGATTTCCATCTTCATCAAAAGATACTTCTAATAGCCTATGTATAGTTGTAGCTTCGTAACCAGTAATCTCAGAGATTCTTTTAGTAGCTCTGCCCGTTGGAGCAGTAATCTTAACCTTTAGACCTTTACTTTTAAGCACGGTTATTATTGCGTTTAGAGTAGTAGTCTTACCAGTACCAGGGCCACCAGTTAATATCATAAATTGACTATTTAAAGACATACCTATAGCCTCTCTCTGTTTTTCGTTGTAGGTTATGTTGGTAACCTCTTCTAAACTATCGATAGTTTTAGTGAAGTCTATATCCTTTAGTTTTTTAAGTTTAGACATTAAAGTTACTTTTCTAGCAATATATTTTTCTGCATTGTAATAGGCATTAGAGTAGATGTAAGAGTTATCTTTTGAATCTGAGAATATAATAATATGACCCTCTTTATATGCTTCTATACACTTGTCCTCTATAAGTTCTCTATCTAGATGTAATAGTTTAACCGACAGTTTTATGAATATATCGTAAGGTACACAGCAATTGCCATTTACAGCAGAAGTATTTAGAACGCATTCAAAACCTGCAAAGATTCTCTTATTAGAATCTTTTTTAATTCCACACGATGTAGCCATTTCTTCAACCTTTTCAAATGGAACGTTTATACCATCACCACATAGAATGTAAGGATTATCTTTAATCTTATCTAAAGATTGAAAGTCCCATGCTCTAAAGATTTTCATAGCTACCGAAGAACCTATTCCAAACTTTAAAAGATATTCTACTATATTCTTTAAGTGGAATATATGTCTAAACTCTTTAGATATATATATAGCTTTTTTCTTACTTATGCCTTTTATTTCTAAAAGGCGTTCAGGCTGATTTTCTATTATGTAAAAGGTATCTTCACCGAAAGTGTGGACTATCTTTTTAGCTACAGAATTACCTATACCTTTAATTATGCCCGATGCAAGATATCTTTCTATACTATCAGTAGTTTCAGGCAACTTTCTTTCACAGTATACAGCCTTAAATTGAGTTCCAAACTTTGCATGAGTAGTATATTCACCATCTACTATTAACCTTTCACCTTCTTTTACTTCACCTAATTCACCGACTACAGTTATTAAATCGTTATCAGTATATAAATCTAGTACTATATAACCGTTAGTAGGATTGCTAAATATAACCTCTTCAACTATTCCTTGTAATCTTATAGTTTTGTTATCCATTAAAATAAAACACCTCTAAAAATAACTTCAATACATATTATACAATCTTTTTAGACAAAAAGCAATAATATTGAAAGTAAAATGTTTAATAAGAACCTAGGTGTAGCATAGCTTACATCTACTCATGATAGTCTACATTTAAAGTCTTGATATCCAAACTCTTTTATGACCTTTATTCCCTCGTTTTCACGATACACCACTATAGATGGCAAGGGAGTACCGTTGAAAGTGTTATTCTTAACCATAGAGTATATTGCCATATCACAAAAGATAAGCTTATCACCCTCTTGAAGTGTTTTATCGAAAGAGTAATCACCTATTATATCACCAGCAAGGCAAGTATTTCCACCTAGACGATAAGTATACTTCTTTTCATTAGGCAATCCACTATCTATGATATTTGGACGATATGGCATTTCTAAAACGTCGGGCATATGGCATTCTGCAGAAGTATCCAATATAGCAATATCTATTCCATTGTTGATAATATCATATACACTAGATATTAAATAACCACAATCCAAGGCAATAGCCTCTCCCGGTTCAAGATATACATCTATATCGTTGTACTTATCTTTAAAGCACATAATGCATTCAATTAGAGTATCAACATCATAATTAGGTTTAGTTATGTGATGTCCACCACCAAAGTTTATCCACTTCATATTTTTAATATACTTTCCGAACTTCTCATCAACTACCTTGATAGTTCTTCTTAGAGTATCTGCACCCTGTTCACACATGGTATGAAAATGTATGCCCTCTAAACCGTCAAGCGATTTTTCATCAATGTTAGATAGTGTACTTCCTAAACGTGAACCTGTAAAACATGGATTGTATATATCGGTTTCGATTTCAGAATATTCTGGATTAACACGCAACCCACAACTAATATGCTTTGGATAGTTTAAAACTTTATCTTTATACTTATTCCATTGGTTTGTGGAATTAAATACTATATGGTCACAGATTTCTAAAATCTCATCGAAATCTTGTTTAGGGTAGGCAGGGGAAAATATATGATTTTCTTTCTTGAACTCTTCAAAACCAAGTTTTGCCTCATATAATCCACTTGCAGTAGTTCCCGTTAGATACTCTGCCATTAGTGGATATTCACTAAACATTGAGAAACATTTTTGTGCTAACAGTATCTTACAACCAGTTCTATCTTGAATAGATTTTAATACTTCAAGATTTTTAATCAATAGCCTTTCATCTAGCAGATAACAAGGCGTTTTTAGGTTTGAAATATCTATATCGAACATAACTTTTTACTCCATTTCTGTTTTAGTCCATGAGTGGTACATGGTTCTTCTATAAGAATTATACCACAGATATTATGACAAATCAACAAGACTTAATAGTTTTATCTATCAAGTTTGAAATGAAACTAAAGATTTAATGAGATTTCAAGCAAAAAGTAGAGAATGAAAGAATATCAGTAGAATATTTTTTGTAAACGCTGAAATTTAACCAAAAAAGCTCAATATTGCCATTGACATATTTTATTAAATGGTTTATAATAACTATCGTTGCGTCGGAAAGACGTCCAACTTCCCCGTATTTGGCACGTCTTTTTATGCGAAGTATAATATTAATTAATGGAGGATTTACATTATGTCAACTTATATGCCAAAAGCTGAAGATTTAAAGCAAAAAAAATGGTATCTCTTAGACGCTGAAGGCAAATCTCTTGGTAGAGTTGCTGCTACTGCTGCCCTTATTCTTAGAGGTAAACACAAGCCTACTTTTACTCCTAACGCTGATTGTGGCGATGGTGTTATCATTATCAATTGTGCTAAGGCAGTTCTTACTGGTAAAAAGTTAGAACAAAAACATTATATCTGGCACACTGGCTGGATTGGTGGCTTGAAAAAGATTCAATATAAAGAGTTAATGAGTACTAACCCAGACAAGGCTATGTTCTATGCTGTTAGAGGTATGCTCCCTAACAATACTCTTGGTGACAAGGCTCTAACTCGTTTAAGAGTCTACGCTGGTAGTGAACACGAACAACAAGCTCAAAAGCCTGAAGTTTACAACGCATAATAGAAAGGAGTATTATCATTATGTACGAATCTAAACAAGAATATTTCTACGGTACTGGTAGAAGAAAAAGCTCTGTAGCTAGAGTTAGACTTTACAGAGGTACTGGTAAGGTTACTATAAATGGCAGAGATATTGATGACTATTTCGGTCTTGAAACTCTAAAGTTAATCGTTCGTCAACCACTTGCTTTAACTGGCAATACTGAAAACTTCGATGTGGTTTGTACCGTTACTGGTGGTGGTGTTACTGGTCAAGCTGGTGCTATTAGACATGGCATTTCAAGAGCTTTATTAATATTCAATCCTGAACTTAGACCTGCTCTTAAGAAAGAAGGCTTCTTAACTCGTGACCCTCGTATGAAAGAACGTAAAAAGTATGGTCTTAAGGCTGCTCGTCGTGCTCCTCAATTCAGCAAGAGATAGTTTTTATATCCGAATATATTTTAAGTTTATATACAAAAACTCCGTGGCTACGTGCTTACGGAGTTTTTAATTATGCTAACTCTTGTTTGAAATATCTCAAAATTTTCTGCAATAGGTTCAGTTTGCGACTCTGTCGCAAAGTAATCTATACTATCTATTATATTATTATCTATCTTATTATCTATATTATTAGGTGCAATTTTTACACTAGTATGAGGTAAATTTTGCACTGAGATAGTGTAATCTTTGCACTATTGTTGTGTAGATTCTGCACTACCTAAAATATAAATGTTAGCTGAATGATTACAATACTTAGAGATGTTTTCACCTATCCTCATAAAATCATCTTCTACCTTGACCTTATGCTTCTAATTTGATATAATATTAAAAGATTTATGCTACAATCCACGAGTATAGTTGTTGATAGTTGCATACCAATGTATTCAAGTTTATATACAAAAACTCCGTGGCTACGTGCTTACGGAGTTTTTAAAAAAATACATTTCAATTCTTACACCCATTTGGGTATAAGAACTATCTCCTACTAAATTGTCTAATAATAGTTGCATTATTACCTCTGTGAATCTATTCTAAGGTAGGTTTATAGTAATATATTTAAAAGTATAAACATACTTTTATAGTAAAACTATAAGGGGGCTTAATATATATGAGAAAATCTTTATTGAACAATAAGGTTAAAAGACTTATGATAGCATTAATCTTAGTAGGTGCTTGTGTAGGGATATCGTATGTTAATCAAAAGGTTTCTAGTGAAAGCATTGCTTTAACATCTACGACGCCTAGTAAGTCCGATAGGATAGTTATATTAGATGCTGGACATGGTGGAATGGACGGAGGTTGCTCAGCACAAGATGGCACTGTAGAAAAGGATATTAATCTAAACATTCTATTGAACCTTAGGGATATGCTTACGGCATCGGGATATACAGTAGAGGTTACTCGTGATACGGATATATCTATACATGATAAGGGGATTGAGGGTATAGCCAATCAAAAAAGTTCAGATATGGATAATCGCTTAGCATTATTTAATAAGTATGACAATGCTATATGCATCTCTATACATCAAAATCTATTTACCGATAGTAAGTATAGTGGTGCTCAAATGTTCTATTCTGATACCAATCCTAAGAGTGAAACCTTAGCTAATATATTACAGAATAAGTTCGTAGAATATCTACAGCCAGACAATCAACGTGAGATAAAACTCTGTGGTAAGGAACTGTTTCTATGTTACTTTAGTGAAAACCCCACAGTTATGGCAGAGTGTGGATTTTTATCTAACCCTGAAGAGGCAGAACTTCTAAAAGATAGTGAATATCAAAAGAAAGTAGCCTTTACAATATATTCTGCCATAAATGAGTATTACTCTAGTATATAGTGTTGCATTTCTTTAGATTCTATTGTATAATTAATATCTAAGGAGTTGATTAAAGTTATGGCAAAGTTAAAAAGTATATTCGTATGTAATCAATGTGGTTTTGAAAGTTCTAAGTGGAATGGTAGGTGTCCAAACTGCGATGCTTGGAACTCCTTTGAAGAAGTAACTCCTACCGACTACAAGGTTAGTGGTAAGTCGGTTAGTATCTCAAGTGTAGATTTATCTAGTAAGATACAAGAGATTTCAACCATATCTACTAACGATGATATTAGATACAATACAGGTAACTCTGAACTTGATAGGGTTCTAGGTGGTGGATTGGTTAAAGGCTCTATAGTACTATTGGGTGGTGAGCCTGGCATAGGTAAAAGTACTCTTCTATTGCAGATATGTCAACATTTGGGTGAAAAGTTTTCAATTTTGTATGTATCGGGTGAGGAAAGCGTTAGACAGATTAAAATTAGAGCCGTTCGCATGAACGTTAATAGCAAGAATCTATACCTACTATCTACTACGGACGCACAAGCCGTATGCGATACTATAGTATCTACTAAGCCTAATATAGTTATCATAGACAGTATCCAAACTATGGGACTATCTCAAATAAGCTCTAGTCATGGAAGTATCACTCAAGTACGTGAGTGTACTAATCTATTTATGCATACTGCTAAGAATGAAGAGATTCCTATATTTATAGTTGGTCATGTAAACAAAGATGGTGCTATTGCTGGTCCTAAGGTTATGGAACATATTGTCGATACTGTACTATACTTTGAGGGTGAAAGGAATTTGAGCTATAGAATACTTAGAGCCGTTAAAAATAGATATGGTTCTACCAATGAAATAGGTGTCTTTGAAATGGCTGATAATGGCTTAAAAGAGGTGTCTAATCCATCTCAAATGCTATTAGATGGTCGCCCTATTGGAGTATCTGGAACGTGTGTAGCTTGTATTATGGAAGGCTCAAGACCCATCTTAGCTGAAGTTCAAGCACTATCCACTAAGAGTAGTTTTTCTGTTCCTCGTAGAATGGCTACTGGTTTCGATTTCTCTCGTATGGCTATACTTATAGCAGTATTAGAAAAACGTACGGGATTATTTTTCTCTACGTTAGACGTATATCTAAACGTTGTAGGTGGCTTTCGCCTAGATGAACCCGCATCTGACCTACCAGTTGCTTTAGCTATATACTCTAGTGTGGTGAACGTTCCACTAGATGAAAAACTTATGGCATTTGGTGAAGTAGGTCTTGGTGGTGAGGTTAGGGGAGTATCTCATATGGTGCAACGATTAAGAGAGGCTCAGCGTATGGGTTTTCAAACTTGCATAGTACCTAAACAGAATCTAAAAGAGATTAACGTTAGTGACTATACTATGAACATAGTAGGAGCATCTAACCTAAAGCAAGTATTCGGAAGTATTAAAGAAAGGTGATTATTTTAAAATGTCTAATAAGAATGGTTTGGAAATAGAAAGAAAGTTCTTGATAAGGTATCCTAACTTTAATGTAATACATTTTCAATCTAAGGTGGATATCTCACAATCTTATTTAGTTAGAAACAGTACAGATGTTGAAAGGCGTATTCGTTCATGGTCAGAGGGTGGCTCTACTAAGTACTTTTATACAGAAAAAAAGTTCTTGACAGGGCTTACCCGTCAAGAAGTTGAAAGAAAAGTATCTAAAAGTGAATATGATACCCTTAAACTAGAGGTAGATGGCTCAATAGTTACCGTAGAAAAATCTAGGTATACCATAGACTGTAAAGGCTTAACTTTTGAAGTGGATACCTATCCATTCTCTAAAAAACTTGCCATCATGGAAGTTGAACTTGAATCTGAAACGCAAGGGTATACTATTCCAGAGGGCATTAAGGTAGTTAAAGAGGTCACTGGTATATATGACTACGCTAACATTCCATTATGTGAAAGCCAAAGCTTTCCCGAAGATGCCTTATATTAAGTCTATTGCTTTTTTTAGTTGCTCAATGTCCTTGTGCGTGTAGACCGTGTCGGTTACACCTTTAGATGCGTGTCCCGTTAGTCTTTCAATGGATACTTTATTAGCGTCGGCATTGCTTAACAAAGTTACGAAAGTATGCCTAGTATCGTGTGGAGTATGTTCCATGCCGTATATTTTCATAGCACGTTTAAACTTATATATAAATTGATTATAGTTCATAGGTGAACCATCTTCATTGATTACTAAGTACTCTCTGCCATCGGATAGGATATCTTCTATAAGTGGGATAATCTTCTTATTGCAAGGGACTTTTCTACCCTTACCAGCCTTAGATTTCATTCCACCAGTAATAACATAGTCCTCTGAGATGTCTGTACGCTTTATAGATATAAACTCCGATGCTCTAAAGCCTGTGTATATCATTATGTATATGTACTGTCCAAACTCATCTAAAGCATACTTTAGGGTTTCAATCTCATCTAATGAGAATGGAACTTTTTCTTTCTTATCATCTATCTTAGGGACTTTCACCATAGCAGATATATCTTTATTGACTATTTCGTGGAAGATAGCATATTTATACAGTTCGCAGAACGTTAGCTTTAATTGATTTAGAGTAGCTTTTTTACAAGTCTTTTTTGCAGTATCTATGCATAGTTGCAGGTCTTGTAGAGTTATCTCATTAAAAGTTTTATAGTATAGTGTTTTCATATGAGTATTATACAAACTTCTAACATTTTTATATCTACTAGAGGACAATTTCTCATCTAACTTCCAGTTGAACCATCTTTCAAAGACCTCATTAAAGGTTGGTGGTCTATCTGGATTCGTTCCATATACTCTATTATACTCAGACAGTGCCTGAAGAGCTTCTTTTTTAGTTTTAAAATATCCTATAACCTTATATATTGGTTGATTCTTATCATTAAAGCCTATGGTCTTTTTTGCTGTGTACGGATTCCTACGCTTTCCCGATAGTTTATATACAGTTCCATATCCGTTTGGCATACGCATAGACGTTCCACCTCCAAAGTAAAATTTTATGATACTAAAAAGTTCATTACTACTATTATACACCATTGAGTACGGTTTTGACAAGTGCAATGTGAAAATATTCCCTAAAGAAAATCCAAGCCTTTTTGTGGCTTGGATATCTTTGTACTAAGTGAAATCTATCTGTGCATATTGTCCATATCGCATAGGTCAGCGAAAGTCATATCGTTTTCCACATTATCTCTTGCTAAATCGTTGTCAATGACTGGATACACTTCGGAGATTGGTTTCTCTACCTTATCCGTTGAGTGTGGTACTGCATGATAAACCTTTAAACTTGGTGATTCTGTACCTGCAATAATTGGATTCACTTTTGCTTTTCCATGCTTTGCCTTTCCTTGAATCTCTGGAACTGGTGGAACATCATTCTTAGACGATGTATGAGTATATTCAGGACGTTTCATTCCTTGTTTAGACATCTTTTATCACCTCAATACTATTATTGCACATAGTAAAAAAAATATTCCACACAGTAGAAAGCTTGTCTTGAGTTTTACAATTCTCACAATAATGTTAATATTATTTTGTGAAGTATTGTTTATTGACACTATTAATATTTAGTGATATAATCTAGTTGTAATATTTATACCGTAGGAACACTAAACTTTTAACTATGTGTTCCTTACTTGACCATTTAGGAGGATTTTTTATGGAAGCTAAAGATTATATAGTAAAACGCATAGATGGTGACTATGCCATACTATCTAGAATAGATGATTCTACCGAGGACGAAATATTGGTGGCTAGAGCATTACTTCCAGACCAGATAGACGAGGGTTGCAAACTACATTGGGAAAGTTTAGAGTATTCTATTATAGAATAGCATCTTTAAAGAATTTGGTGTTGTAATTTTCATGAGTAGGTGCTATAATATACTTTAGATTATTAACTTTTAGAAAGATGTGATATATTTACTATGAAAAAATGGGTAGCTAAATCTTGTGATGTAAATGTGGTTAATATGTTGGTAAAAGAAACGACAATCAATCCACTATGTGCAAGTGTTATTACTGCTAGAGGTGTAACCTCTAAAGATACTGCCGTAAACTTCATTCAACCTTGTGAGATAGAAAGTCCTTTAAGTATGGTAGATATGTCTAAGGCTATAGATGTTCTTAACCATCATATAGATATAGGCTCTAAAATATGTATCTTTGGTGACTATGATTGTGATGGCATTACATCTACGGCAATGCTTAAAACCTACCTAGAATTTTTAGGTGCAAATGTTTTTACATACATTCCTGAACGTTCTGAGGGCTATGGTATGAATATAAATGCTATCGATAAGATTAATGAACAGGGTGCTAATCTAATTATTACGGTAGATAATGGTATATCGGCACATAATGAAGCTGAGTACATATATAGTTTAGGTATGCAGTTGATAGTTACCGACCATCATCAACCTAGTGAAACGCTCCCACGAGCCGAGGCTATAGTAAACCCTCATAGAAAAGATTGTCCATCTAAGTTTAAGAATCTCTGCGGTGCGGGGGTAGTGTTTAAATTGATTATGGCACTAGAGGGCAACGATTATAACTCTGTATTGGAACAGTTTGGTGACCTAGTTGCAATCGCTACCATTGGTGACGTAGTAGAAATATCTGGTGAGAATAGAAAGCTTGTACATGACGGACTACAATACATAAAAGATTCTGACAGAATAGGCATATTAGCACTATCTGAAGTTGCTAACATAGATTTAGAAACCATAGACTCAACTAAGGTTGCTTTTGGTATAGTTCCTAGAATCAATGCATCGGGAAGATTTGGTTCTCCAAAGACTGCATTGGCTCTTTTAACCTCAGAAGATGAGTCAGACGCTTTAAAACTTGCACAACAACTATGTGACTTGAATAATCAACGTAAGTCTACCGAAGATAAGATTATGCAAGAGATTGCCTTACAGATAGAAAGTAATCCTAAGATTTTAAATGAAAGGGTGTTAATATTTAGTGGTAACAACTTTCATCATGGCGTTATAGGAATAGTAGCCTCAAGAATCTGTGAGAAGTATGACAAACCTTGCTTTGTAATTTCCAATGAAGAAGAAAGTTCCTCTAGGGGGTCAGCTCGTGGAATAGGTAGTTTTTCAATATTTAAATGTTTAGAATATTGCTCAAGTGTGCTAGAACGTTTTGGAGGGCATCAAGGAGCAGGAGGTTTTTCTCTTAAAACAGAAAATCTTCAAGAGTTTACTAAACTTATACTACAGTATGCAGATGATACTTTTAACATAATGCCTAGAACATCATTCAATATAGATAAGGTTATATCACCTAATGAGATAACCTTAGAGAATATTAAAGGGCTTTCTATATTAGAACCTTTTGGCGAGGGTAACAAAGAACCTACCTTTGCCATTATGCACTGTAAACTATTAGAAGTTCTACCATTAGCTAACAATACTTCTGTTAAGTTTAAAGTACAGTATCAAGGGAAATATTTAGATATACTATGCTTTAGAAAGTCTAGTGAGGAAATATTTTTAAGGAAGAATTCAATGTGCGACTTCTTAGTTAAACTGTCGATTAACTTTTTTAAAGGTAGAGAAAGCATAACTATTATGGCTATAGATTACAGAATGTCGGGAGTGAATCAAGCTAAATTTTTCTCTGCTTTAGATATATATGAAAGGTTTTCCTTGGGAAAGGATATATCTAAGACGTGCTATGAAAAGATTACTCCATCTTATGATGATTTGAAACTTGTATACTCTTATATCGCCAGACTTAAGATTACAGACACTGAAACTCTATTCTTAACCATAAATAAGGATAGCATGAACTACTGCAAACTAAGGCTCTGTGTTGATATATTTTATGAACTTGGACTCTTAAAGTTTGACGTTACTAATCAAGCCGTTACCATAGTTTCGGTTGATAATAAGGTTGACTTGAACGGCTCAAGTATATTGAGGAGGTTGAAAGATTATGGTGAATAACAAGATTGCCCCTATTACTACTTGTGATTTGAAAATGTTTCTTAATAAGTTGACAGAAAGCGATAAGTACAATACTAGCAAGATTATTACTGCTTACAAGGTGGCTGAACAAGCTCATAAGAATCAATTTAGAAAGTCGGGTGAACCTTATATCATACACCCTCTATGTGTTAGTATGATTCTCCTTGAGTTGGGCATGGATACCGATACTATATGTGCTGGTATGCTCCATGATGTTGTAGAAGATACTGACATGACCTTAGATGAAATTTGCAAACAGTTCGGTCAAGACGTTGCTATGCTTGTAGATTCTGTTACTAAGTTGGGTAAAATACCTTACTTTTCTAAGGAAGAACAAGCCGCCGAAGATGTACGAAAGATTGTTATAGCTACTGCTAAGGACATTAGAGTTATAATTATAAAGTTGGCAGACAGACTCCACAATATGCGAACCCTTCAATACAGAACCGTAGATGGTCAACTACGTACTGCTCGTGAAACTATGAATATATTCGCACCTATTGCTCATAGGTTGGGTATATATGCTATTCAAAATGAGTTAGAAGAGATATCTTTTAAGTACTTAGACCAGTACGCTTATCAACAGATTGAGGGTATGCTTGAATTAGATAAAAAAGAACGTGAAAATTTTATTGAAGTTATAAAAGATGAGATTAGAGCTGAGTTTAAAAAATATCCCGATTACAAGTTCCTTGAAAATGCTACTATAGATGGTAGAGCAAAGAGCATATATAGTATCTATAAAAAGATGTTCATTCAAAAAAAACGCTTTAATCAACTATATGACAAGTATGCCGTTAGAATTATTGTAGATGACCAAAGCCAATGTTATGTGGTATTAGGTATCATTCATAATCTATTTACACCACTTCCTAACCGTGTGAAAGATTATATCGCTAATCCTAAACCAAATATGTATCAATCGTTGCATACTACCGTAGTGGGTAAAGATGGCATAGCTTTTGAAATACAGATTCGTTCGTGGGAAATGCATCGCAATGCCGAGTACGGTATAGCAGCTCACTGGAAGTACAAAGAACGCATAAAGATAGAAGATACTAGGTTCGATAACAGAGTTAATTGGTTTAGAAATATCATTGAGGCTCAACAATCTTGTGATGACGTTGAAAGTATAGTCGATATGATTAAAGATGAACGTATGAACGATGATATTTTAGTTATGACCCCTAAGGGTGACCCTATTACTATGCCTAATGGCTGTACTATAATAGATTTCGCTTATAAAATCCATACCGAAGTTGGTCATAAAGCTATGGGTGCTAGAGTTAATGGTTCTATAGTCCCTCTTGAATATAGAATAAGTACTGGTGATATTGTGGAAATAATTACTAGCAAAGACCCTAACAAAGGCCCTAACAGAGCTTGGCTAAACATTGCTACTACTACTGAGGCTAAAACTAAGATTAGAACTTGGTTTAAAAAGGAAAAGCGTGAGGAGAATATCTTGCAGGGCAAGGATATGATTGACCGTGAGTTTAAACGCAACAAAATGAATATCCCTGAAGAAGATATGTATAACTTTCTCTGTGATGACTTTAAACGTTATAATTGCGAAACTTTAGACGATTACTATGCATCGGTTGGCTATGGTGGAATTATTATTTCCAAAATTATACAAAGACTTAAAAATAAGTACGACAAACTATATACTCCACACAATGTTGAACAGATTAATGTTAAGCCATCTAAAAAGTCTAAGGAGATTAATTCTCATGGTATTGAGTTTGAAAACGGTCTTGACAATTGCGAGATTAAAATTTCTCAATGTTGTAGTCCTATGCCTTATGATGAGATAGTAGGTTTTATAACTAGAGGTAAAGGTGTATCTATTCATAAGAAAACTTGTCCTAACTATAAGGCAGCCATTCGCAAAAACGCTGATATGAATCGTTGGATTGAAGCTCATTGGCGTGAAAGTAAGTCGGAATACTTTCAAGTCAACATGGAAGTTGTGGCTATTGATAGAATCGGCTTAGTGTACGATATCACTTGCATTATGACTGAATCACGTATTATGATTAAACACTCATCTTCTGGAACATTAAAGAATAAAAACGCTATCTTTAGAGCAAGTATATACATCGCAAATATAGAACAGCTTAACAACCTATTCGATAAACTTAAAAAGGTAGATGGAGTTATCAGTGTAAATAGAGTATAATCTTATATGGTGGAACGCCCCTTGGACGTTCCTAATTTTAACACAATCAGTAAAGGAGTATTTTTATGAAAGTTATAACTTTTCCCGTTGGAGAACTTAGAGCAAACTGTCATGTGGTTGTAAATGAAGAATTAAATCAAGTGGTATTAGTAGACTGTGGGGGTAGTGCTATAAAACTTATGGACTATATTACAAAGAATAGTCTTACCGTTAAAGCT
Organism: Ruminococcus sp.; assembly: GCA_021200215.1. Lineage (GTDB taxonomy): Bacteria > Bacillota > Clostridia > Oscillospirales > Ruminococcaceae > UBA5884. The sequence goes on from JAJQGV010000023.1 coordinate 16,659, forward strand.
ATACTATTGACACATGGACATTATGACCACTTTGAGGGAGTATCTTACGTTCAAAATAAGACTAACTGCAAGGTGTATGTTAGTCAAAAGGATAGCTATATGGTTACTAGTAATATCCATTCATTGGCTAGAAGTTTAGACTATGATTCATTTTATCCTATTAAAAGTTTTGAAACCATATCCAACGGTGATATTATCCATGAGGCTGGATTTAACTTTGAAGTGATATCTACTGAGGGGCATACTGCTGGAAGTGTTTGCTATATATGTGAAAACTGTCTATTCACTGGTGATACTTTATTTAAACACTCTATGGGCAGAACCGATTTCCCTACTGGTAACTATTTCGATATGCAAAAATCTCTGAAGATGCTATATAACCTTAAAGGCAACTACAGAGTGTATACGGGTCACAACGATAATACTACCTTACAAGAAGAAAGAAAGTTTAATCCATATATGTTAGACGCTATAGATGATGACCTATACTCTTATTAACCATTAACCTATAACTTAAAAGGAGATTATTTATTATGAATTTAGATGAAGTTTTAGAATATTTGAACAATCAAAAAGAGGTTGTAGCACTATCTGAAGTTCATAAACAGATGCACCTATATAATGCAGAAGCTCAAAAGATTACTATGGAGATTAATAACAAATATCATGAACATGACGAACTTTGCAAACTCTTCTTTGAATTGATAGGTAAACCTTTAGACTTGACTTTTAATCTATTTCCACCATTCTATACAGATTTTGGAAAGAATATCACGATAGGTAAGAACGTCTTTATCAACTCAAGTTGTCATTTTCAAGACCAAGGGGGCATTACCATACAAGATGGTGCTTTGATAGGTCATAACGTTACTATCGCTACTTTAAATCATGGAATTAAAGTCGAAGATAGGCATAATCTATATCCTAAGCCTGTAGTGGTTGGTAAAAACGTTTGGATAGGTTCTAACTCTACAATATTACAAGGTGTAACCATTGGTGATGGTGCTATTGTAGGTGCTGGTTCTATAGTTACTAAAGATGTTCCATCTAACTGTATAGTAGTAGGAAATCCTGCAAGGTTAGTTAGAAAAGTAGAGTAGCATGAAGATGTATACATTATGATATTAATCACATGAAAAGAGGTTCATATATAGTGGAAAAACTTTTGACCATCATCTTAAATGGTAATACCTTTAAGTATGAAGTAGAGGCTACCGTTAAGATATTCTATCCTGCGACACAGTTTAACATACTATACGATACAGACTTAGATACTATATCAGGTGACTATGTATATACTAACATGAGCGTTACTTCGGATAGTAAAACCTTACTCAACGTTAGAGTTAGCATTAAAGGAGATTCTCATGAGGAAAGTATGACCTTTAACTCTCTACAAGAAAACATGAAAGATGAGTTTGAATATCATATGTGTAGACTTATATATATATGTTTACATCGATTGACTGGTAAGGTATCGGCATGGGGACTCTTAACGGGTATTAGACCCGTCAAGAAGTACATTAAACTCATACAAGATGGACTATCTAAGGGGGAGATTATATCCCACATGAAAGATGTATACTTAGTTAGTGAAAAGAAGTCTAACTTAGCTTATCGTACTGCTATGGTTCAGATACCTATACTAAATTCCATTGAGCCTAATAGGGTGAGTGTATACATATCCATACCTTTTTGTACTACTAGATGTGCTTATTGTTCGTTCGTATCGCATTCTATAGAGAGTGCTAAAAAGTTGATTCCAGACTATATTTACTTCCTATGTAAAGAGATTGAAATAGTAGGGGAGTTAGTTAAAAAGCATAATCTAATTGTAGATACTATATACTTTGGTGGTGGTACGCCTACTTCCCTAGAGGATTTTCAACTTCGCACCATTATGGAAAAGGTTCAACGATGTTTTGACCTATCTTATGTGCGTGAGTACTGCGTTGAGGCTGGTAGACCCGATACCATTACTAAGTCTAAACTAGAGGTTATTAAACAGTTCGGCGCAGATAGAATATCTGTAAATCCTCAAACCTTTAATGATGACGTACTAAACACTATCGGCAGAAAGCACTCGGCACAACAGACCATAGACGCTTATAATCTAGCTAGAAGTGTAGGCTTTGAAAATATCAACATGGATTTGATAGCAGGGTTACCCTCTGATACCTTAGACAGCTTTAAACATACCTTAGATACTTCCATAGCGTTGAATCCAGAGGCTATTACCGTACACACTCTAACGTTGAAACGTTCTGCTACTCTATTTGAAGATGTTATTGGCAGAGAAAACGTAAATAATCCAGTAACCAATATGGTAGATTACAGCGTCGATAGATTAACATCTTGCGGATATTTCCCATATTATATGTACAGACAGAAAAATACTGCCGACAACCTTGAAAACGTTGGATATTCAAAACCTAACATGGAAAGTTTGTACAATGTATACATTATGGACGAAATACAAACCATCTTAGGCGTAGGGGCTGGAGCATCTACTAAGTTGGTTGGCGGTGAACACAACATAAGCAGAGTCCATAACTACAAGTTTCCATATGAATATATTAATCGCTTCGATGAACTTATGTTGAAAAAGTCTGCTATTGAAGATTTCTTTAATAGCAAATAGCAATAACAGATAAACACTACATCAATTTTTGAATATTGACAGAATGTTAAATTAAGAGTATAATCTAAAGTGTATATATAGCTTTTGCTACTATCGAAAGGAGATAATTTTATGGCTAACAACCTATTTGATGATTTTAAGATTGAAAACATAGCTAAAGAAGTGCAAAAATGCGTCGATGTGGTCGCTGAAAAGACTGATGAGGCTTTTAAAGGTTCTAAAACCTATGTTCAAAAGGTTCAATCTACTACTAAGTTGAGTAATCTATACGAACAGTTAGGTAAGGCTCACTATATGACTGCTAGTGGTCAATGTGACCAACGCAAAGAGATTGCTGAAATTATGGAACAGATTAGCGACATTCAAGACGATATAGATGAGGCTGACAGAATACTTAACAAGGATACCTCTATTAGGTGTAACGTTTGCAAAAAAAAGAATCCCCCATCTAGTAAGTTCTGTTCTCGATGTGGTGCTAAGTTAGATGACGATGAGTAATAGTTTAGTTAAGAATCAAATTGTAGAAGTAACTATAGAAGATATCACCACTGATGGTAACGGTGTAGGCAGATATAATAATACCGTTATATTTGTGCCAATGACTACTATCGGCGATATTATCAATTGCAGAATAGTTAAAGTGTTAAAGAACTATTGCTTTGGTATAGTCGATAGTTTTGTAAAGTTATCTGGTGACAGAATCTCTCCAGACTGTGAGGTGTTCTCTAAGTGTGGTGGGTGTTCATTTAGACACATAGAGTATACCTCTGAACTTAAGATTAAACAGACATGGGTTGAAAACGTCTTTCAACGCATTGGAAATGTATCGGCAGAGATTCTGCCGATAGTTTCTTGTAATGGTAGGAATTATTACAGGAATAAAGCACAATATCCAGTGGGTAGGGATTCTAACGGTAAGGCTATATGTGGATTCTATGCAAAACGTAGCCACAGAATCGTTCCTTACATAGATTGTAAGTTGCAACCTACAATCTTTTCAAAGATAGTAGACTTCATTATTGAACATATTAACAACCATGATGGCAACCTTAAAGTATCTCCTTACGATGAGATTTCAAATACTGGAGAACTTAGACATATCTATATTAGGCAGGGATATCATAGCAAACAGATTATGGTATGCTTAGTATGTAAGAGTAATATATCTAAAAAACTTAAATATTTGACAGAAAGTCTAGTCCATACCTTTAATGAGATATCTACAGTAGTTCTAAATATAAACTCTAAGAGTACTAACGTTATATTAGGTGATAAGAATATTACTTTATATGGTAAGGGTTACATCTCCGATACCATGTGTGGCAATGTGATAAATCTATCGCCTATGGCATTCTATCAAGTAAATACATCACAAGCGGAAGTTTTGTACTCTATTGCAAAAGATTTTGCAAACGTATCTAAAGATGATATACTTCTTGACCTATATTGCGGTACTGGTACTATTGGATTATCTATGGCTAAAGATGTTAAACACTTAATAGGTGTGGATATAGTTAAGCAATCCATTGACAACGCAAAGATAAATGCCATACAGAATGGAATATCTAATGCTGAATTCTTTTGCGGTGATGCTGGTATCGTTGCATCAAAACTCGCTAAAGATGGTCTATCCCCTGATATTATTACCATAGACCCCGCTCGCAAGGGTTGTGACCGCTTGGCTATAGATACTATAGTATCTATGAACCCTAAACGCTTAATCATGATTTCTTGTAATCCTGCAACCGCTTCCCGTGATTGTAAGATTTTTCAATCACTTGGCTACAAAGTTCAAAAAGTGCAACCCGTCGATATGTTCCCTTGTACTGCCCACGTTGAGTGCGTCGTGTTGATGACAAGGAAGTAAGATAAAACCTATATTATTATACGAGGAGAATTGTTATGAAAAAAATTTGTAATTACTGTCATATTGCATTTGATGAGAAATTAGAAAAATGCCCAATATGTAAACGAAGCGTACAAGAAAATAGTGACATCAATAAAGAAATATATGAAGAAGGATTAGGTAGAAAATATGGTGCAGGTGGAGAGGCTTGTGATTATTGTCCACATTGTTACGGAAACGCGAATTGGTGTCCATTTATGGATTGAGCGTTAATTATTATTCTAAATTATTATATAACGTATAGTCAATATATTTCCACTGTAATGAGTCAACGTTATCAACCAAAAAGCGTAACCTGATTTGGATAATATGGATTTCTTGTGTAAACAAATTCTTCATTGATTCGGTTAGCGAACCATTCTGAATGGAATGCAGGAATATCCATTTTCATACCTGTCTGAATAATCATTTCATCAAATCCCCGATAGTTTTATGAATATCTTCATCAATGCAGATAGATTGTGTTTTGATTTCAAACGGAACACCAGCCTGTCCGTAATTTAGGCATACAAAAGTCGCATTTGGATTTTCGGCTGTCATCTGCCAGAATGGATACTTGATAATTACAGGTGTATTGAAGCCGACACCGAGTTCAAGGAAAACAATACGCTGATATTTATGGACACGGATAAAATTTTCATAACGCTCTGCTGCTTTATCCCAGCCACTATCCTGCACAAAAGTATCATCTGCTCTGAGATTCATTGACATAGGCTTACTGCATTTTGGACATTTGGGAATTAATTCTGTCGGAACAGACATTTTCAGCTTATTATTAGCTGGGAGTATCAGTTCGTCATTATTTCCGATTGTAAATCCCTGTGCAAGTACCATTTTTCTGATAACAGTTTCGTTATCGTAGGTATCATTGTGACAAGGTTCACTGCATTGAAACAAACCATAATCGCCCTGTGTGTAGAATAAACGCTTTTTATCAAATCCTGCTTTCTGAAAGCAGTGGTCAACATTGGTAGTCAGCACAAAGTAATCCTTATCTTTGACGAGAGCGAAAATATCTTTATAAGTTGACTTCGGAGCATTCATATAGCGATTGATGTAGATATATCTTGACCAATACGCCCAGTGTTCTTCGGGTGTCTGGTAGGGATAAAAACCACCTGCATACATATCTTCAAATTGATATTTCTTTGCAAAATCGGAAAAATATTTCTGAAAACGCTCTCCACTGTAGGTAAAGCCTGCCGATGTGGAAAGCCCAGCACCTGCACCAATTATAACTGCATCAGCCATTTCGAGTGCGGACTTCAAGCGTTCAATCTGTGCCGAGAAGTTCTCTGTAGATTTGTAAGTCTGTGTCCTTAAAAACATTAAATATCACCTCTATATTGCTGTGTTCTTTGAATTTTTTTACTGTATCTACTGCAATTTCAGCTGCTCTTTGATTTGGAAACATGAAAACTCCCGTAGAAATACAGCAGAATGCAATTGATTTTAAGCCATTTTTTTCCGCAAGTTCAAGGCATGATTTATAGCATGATTCAAGCAGTTTTTCGTGTCTTTCTGTGAGCCTGTCCTCTACAATTGGACCAACAGTGTGAATAACATACTTACTCGGCAGATTGAAAGCGGGAGTAATTTTTGCCGAACCTGTTTCCTCCTCATGCCCTTGCTTTTCCATAATCTCAAAGCAAGTTGCACGAAGCTGAATACCTGCAAAAGTGTGAATACAATTGTCAATACAGCTATGATTTGGACGGAAACAGCCGAGCATCTGCGAGTTTGCAGCGTTGACGATAGCATCACATTTCAGCGTACTAATATCGCCTTGCCAAAGGTAAATGCCTTTCTCAATGGGTGTCAAATCATGGTAATCCGTGATACCCCTTGATTCATTTTCTTCTTGAAGATATTCGTCTTGAATCTGCATAAAGTCAAGAGTTGTTTCCTTGGGCATACGGATATTGAATAACGCTCTGAGTAACTGTTTCTGCTCATCTTCATTTATCGGTATGTCCATTGAAGAGTAACGCTTATCTTCATCGAGAAGGTAGCGTATTAAAAATTCTCGTTTTTTGGTATGGTTCATTGAAATCACCTACATAAATTTAGATTTTCTATTCTCGATACCCTCTGTAAATGTACTAAATTTTGCTCTTATATTGTTACTACGATTTTTCCGTCAACTCTATGATTATCCATATCATAAAGGGCAGTAGAAATATCGCTGAAATTATACTTCGCACCGATTAAAGGTGTGATTTTATGCTCATCAATGAATGAGAAAATATCATTCATAACTGTCTGTGTCGGATAGTTTGAAAAGAACCCTGTCAGATACACTCCGTTGGGAATGAATTTTATCGGGTCGAAGTTATTCAGAGCGTAGACATTGCCGAGAACACCTGTATTGCACACGATACCGCCTTTTTCTACGGCATTCAGAGTGTCAGAAATAGTTTTTACGCCGACAAGTTCAAGTGCTTTGGTAATGCCGTGAACCTTGCCTAAAAGCTGTCCGTCATCAACGATAGCAGTATCGACATCGCTGATTAACGGCAGTTTATTTTCACGATGTGTTGTAGCAATGACCTTACAGCCAATTGCTTTCGCAATCTGTATCGCTGAATAGCCAAGTGCACAGGTTGCTCCACGAATTAGCAGAGTATCTTTCTTTTTCAGCTGTAAACAATCGAAAAGAGAACCCCAAGCCGTAAACCATGTTTCAGGTACAGCCGCCATGCTTACCCAATCAAGATTTGTATCAACGGCAAATACATGATGAGTCGGCAACAAGGCATATTCTGCATAACTTCCATTGAAACTTCTGCCCATGCCACCCATAAGAGCCACTACTTTTTGACCGACAGAAAAGTCGCTGTCAGAAGAATCGACAATCTCACCAACGCACTCAATACCAAGAATAATCGGTTTGCTGATATAGTCAGCCTGAATCTCTTTCAATCTTAAAATCTGTTCGGAATGATTCAAACCGAATGCTTTTACCTTGACAAGTACCCAGCCGTTTTTTACCTTTGGTATTTCTGTTTCAGAAAGCATTACATTTTCGGCTTTTGTTATTTTGTTCAGTACAACTGCTTTCATCTTCTTACCTCTTTTCTTAAATTACTGAATCAGATGCAGGAGTAACAGATGCACTCAGACGAATCATTTCCTTGAATTTGATATATCCTAAAATCTGCACTTTTTTCGATGCAAACAGTTCCTTACAAAAATTTTTACCTCTTGCAGTGAAAAAGTATATCGCATCTTCCTCATAATGGATTGCACTGATATTTCTTACTTGTGGATTTCCATATTCATCAACGGTTGCAAATGCCAATACACCAACATATTGTAGTTTTTTAAGGCAAGTAGTTAAATCCATATTTATACACCCTTTCTAAACAATTCGCTGTTTTCATCTGCCCAGCATTGTGGGTCGGCAGAGTAGAAATCTCCGTTAGTACCCTTTGCAACTGCAGGACAGCCACGACAGAACGCAAGGAGCTTACACTTCGCACACTTGCTGAATTTTGTGTACTCTCTGTAATATTCCATACTTGTTACCCATACATCGGCAAGTCTGTCCTCAAAGATATTACCGACTTTGCTTTCGGCAACTCTACGGCAAGCGTAAATATCACCCGTTGGGAGAATGGTAATGTGGCAGTTTCCACAATTACAGCCACCATAAATCATACCGTCCTTTGTTTCAGGAAGCTTGAATGTGCCATTTTCATAGTCAAAAAGTGTCCAGAGGTGGTCTTTTTTATTGAAATAGGTGTACAGCCCTGTGCCTCATAAAATTTAAATTTCTCGTCACACTTTGCAATGAGTTCTCTGTATTCCTGTGCGGTCATGTTTGTATCAAGGTCACCGCCACTCGGAACATATCTCGAAAATGCGAAAATATCAACCTCATTTTCCACAACAGTATCAATGATACCTGTGATATCTTCAAGATTTGTCTTTGATACAGTTGTCATGATAACGCTCTTGATTCCTGCATTTTTAATGCACTTGATTTTCTCAAGTGTACAGTCAAAACAGCCTGGCTTTCTGAACCAATCATGCAGTTCACATAGACCATCAAGTGACATCTGATACTTTTCACAGCCGTATTCTTTCAGACGATTACAGACTTCATCTGTGAGGTGAAAGGGATTGCCAAGAATGGTAAACTTGATGTCATGTTCCCTAATCAGTCCGAGCAAATCCCAGAAATTCGGGTGAAGAATCGGGTCACCACCTGTGATGTAGAAATAAGGCTGACGGTTGTACATCTCGCAGAAGTCAAGACAGTTGTAGAAAGTGTCTTGAATCTGCTCCCAAGTCATTGAAATGAGCTTTTTGCACTGGTCACCTGAAAAGATGTAGCAATGCTTACAGCGTTGGTCACACTCATCTGTAATATGCCACTGAAAAGAAAAATACTGTTTCATGATAATCACTCCTTGTAATGTGTTTTCTATGTAATCGGCTTTTGCCGAGATTTAAGGCAAAGCTGTGACGGATTGCTCCGCCACAGCATTTTTGGAAAGTTGTCGGAACGGATTACTTATCGCTTGCACCACAAGCAGAAGGTATTTCAGTGGACTTGTCAGATGTACCACAGGCTGTACCACAAGCTACAGCTGTCTGTGTTTCCTTTTCGTCGTTCCAACCATAAAGATTTGAAAGTGCCATAATGTGTTCCTCCGTAAATTAAGTTTTTAGAAAGCCGTATCGCTTTCTGTAATTATATTCTAACATGACTTTTTCATCTGTACAAGTACGCACTTTTTTGTAACTATGATAACCTAAAAGTAAGTATTACGCAGATAAGCCATTTCTGAATAAAATATTTCAAAAATTTTTTTGAAGCACTTATCACTTGACAGAAAACCGCTTTTACAGTATAATAGAATATAACATCATATTCGAATGTTACATACAAGGAGTGATATTACATGATTAAAAAAGACGAATTGCCTGAATGTCCTGTTGCTACAACTGTCAGCCTTATCGGAAGTAAATGGAAACTGCTTATTATAAGGAATCTACTCGTTCGTCCGTGGAGATTTAACGAACTACAAAAAGATTTAGCTGGAATAAGTCAGAAAGTCTTAACCGACAGCTTACGTTCAATGGAATCCGACGGCATTATCACAAGAACAGTATATCCCGAAGTACCACCGAGAGTTGAATATGCACTCTCAGAACTTGGCGAATCAATGCGTCCGATTATCAAGTCTATGGAGGCTTGGGGGAAGAGCTATAAGGAAGATAGATTATAAAAAAAGTTGAAAGATTTGATAACACGAATCTTGCTAATAAAGAATCGGATATAGACAACTCATCAGAAACGGTTATGATGACTATACAAACAACAATAGCCTAGATAAAACAATGCCGTGAATTGCGATAAAGCTCTTAATCCATGGCATTGTTTTATTCATTTCGATTTTCGTTATAATCCTTTCTTTCCTCTAAGCCATTAAATTTTTTTCCAATTTTTCACTTGAAAAGCCGTTGCAACTATGATAAAATAGGTATAATACACAGATGACATAATGCAATGCTAAATGGTCAAGTAGAGCAATGTCAAGATGGCACATAAAAAATATATTGGATAGAGGGCGATTGGATATGAAATCTGAGTGGCGAAACTTTCTGCTTGAGGATGTGTGTGAAAAAATTTATAGCGGTGACACACCATCTACAAAGCATCCAGAATATTGGGGTGGCAATCTCAAATGGCTTTCATCTGGAGAAACATCTCAAAGATTTATATATGATACAGAAAGAAAGATCACACAATTGGGAGCGGATAACTCATCTACGAAATTAGCTACAAAAGGATGTACAGTTATTGCGACTGCTGGTCAAGGATATACACGTGGTCAAGCAAGTTTTCTAATGACTGATACATATATGAATCAGTCGGTAATAGCTTGTAAGCCAAATGTAAATATAATAGAACCGCTGTTTCTCTATTATAATCTTGATAACCGATATGAAGAGTTCAGGCTTCTTTCCGATGGAACAAGTACAAGAGGTGGATTATCTGGGTGGATACTAAAACGCATGGAAGTAATAATTCCGCCGTTACAGGAACAGCGTAAAATCGCAGGTATATTAAAATCACTAGACGACAAAATCGAACTAAATAATGCAATAAACAAGAATTTAGAGGAGCAGGCGCAGGCGATTTTTAGGTCTTGGCTTGATCTGTGTCCTAATAAAACTACCATTGAAGAATTATCTCAAAATATCCTTGATTATACGCCGAATACAAATGAGATCGTAAAATTACTTAATAGTAGCGATGTTACAGAAGGTCTCTTTTCTGATATTCCATTTGTAAAAAATGAAAAACTAAAAGGACATTTTAAGAAACGCTTTAAAAAGCATGATATACTATACTCTGAGATAAGACCCCGTAATCATCATTATGGATATGTTTATTTTGATAGTTATGAAGATTATATTTGCTCAACCCGTTTGATGGTTATTAGAGCAAATACAGAAAAAACAACATCTAATGTCCTTTATCAATATTTGTTGTCAACAGAAGTGGAATCCGAATTCACACTGAAAACAGAAAGTCGCTCTGGAACATTTCCTCAAGGTAATTACGCTGATATGTCTTCTATTGTTGTGCCGTACAATAATATTGATAGTCAGCAACAGTTAGATAATATTCTATCAAGCATTAGACAACGAATTGCTTTGAATCTTGATGAAAATGTAAGGCTATCTAAACTCCGTGACACCCTCCTCCCGCGCCTTATATCTGGAGAGTTGGATGTCTCCAATCTCGACCTCTAAGCCGCTAAATTCTTGTTTATTGCAAGCTACTTGATAAAGCTCCTGTCAACAAACAGGAAAATTTTAGACTAATCCAAATTTGTGAACTATGTCAAAAACGCAACTATACTAGCATTTTTGAATGCTTAACTTATGGACGTAATTTCAGCAAGGACAAGCACCTCCCACCACGTTCTAAACGGATTTCTTTTAAATTCATAAAAATTAACCTCTAAATAAATTAATTAATAATACTATAAACCCTATAATTACTAGAAAGTTAAATATTATTTTCACAATTTCATAAAATAATTTAGCCATATAGATTGACCTCCTATAAATATTAGGTGATTTGAAACTTTCTACAATTATATCATAGCACAAAGTCTAGTGCTTGCCAAGTACTTTTTCAAAAAAAATAAAAATTTTTTAAGCACTAAAATATAAAAAACTCCCACCATTTCAGTGGGAGTAATCTCTTGATTAGCAAATATTTAACTTTTGCTTTAGAGCCTCTTGCAACACTGCCGAAAAGTTGATATTGTTTTCTTCTGCGATAACATTCAACCAATATGGCAATGTGCAATTCTTCTTAACGGATTTATTTTCATAATAACGTTTGTAAAACTCTGTGTCACATTCAATTAGATTGGCAAACTCATTAATTTTTAAAGAAATAGATTTAATATCAGATACATTTGGGATATCTTTACTTTCTTTTTCCAAATCATATAGTGTCATACATAGAACATCTTTTGCATTTTCAAGAGCTTCAACAAGAGAATCTCCACCAGTATAGCAACTTTCTACATCAGGGAAGTTTACTGAGTATTGACCGTTTTCTTCCCTAGTAAAGATTGCAGGATAAACATATTTAGCCATTTAAAACACTCCTTATAAAAAAATTTTCAATTAGAAAAAGAGGAAATCGCAAGTTTTGGAAGTACAGGGATTTTTATTTAATCCCTGCATCATCTAAGATTGATTTTAAAGTGCCGACTGGAACTTCTTGTTTGCCATGCCTACCAACTGGGAAATGTTTTTTAGTTTTAGATC
>JAJQGV010000036.1 GCA_021200215.1 Ruminococcus sp.
ATTTTTAAGATATCTTGCTTATATGACACATACTTAAACTCAAAAAGAGCATCTTAAAAAAACTCTAAAAATATATTAACTATTCAGTGCATTGCTAACATAGTTAGTAGTATAGTTTAATTTTTGAAAGCATATATAGAACTAGCCTTCAAAAACTAACTATTTTTAAGTATTCTGTAATTATTTGTGAAATTTAAATAGGTAATACTTTCAAAAACAAAGAATATTTGTCACAATTCTTAATTTTTAAAAGATTTGTGAAACTTTCACATTTTACCTTGAAAATATTAAGTTTTTATGGTATAATACTAACATTAATAAATCAATGGCTTTATTATATTAATATTTTTTAAACTTTAGGAGGAAAAATCCAATGGCTATAACTAATGCTTATTTAGCTGGCGTTTTAGAAACTGTTAAGAAGAGAAACGCTGGTGAACCTGAATTTATTCAAGCTGTAACTGAAGTTCTTGAATCTCTACAACCTGTAGTTGAAAGAAGACCTGACCTAGTTGAGGCTGGTGTTATCGACAGACTCGTTGAACCTGAAAGACAGATTATCTTCCGTGTTCCTTGGGTAGATGATAATGGCAAGGTACAAGTAAACAGAGGCTTTAGAGTTCAATACAACTCAGCTATAGGCCCATATAAGGGTGGTCTAAGACTTCACCCATCTGTATATATAGGCATCATTAAGTTCTTAGGCTTCGAGCAAGTATTTAAGAACAGTCTAACTACTCTACCTATGGGTGGCGGTAAAGGTGGTTCTGACTTCGACCCTAAGGGTAAGAGCGATGGAGAAGTTATGCGTTTCTGTCAAAGCTTTATGACTGAACTTTGCAAGCACATAGGTCCAGACTGCGACGTTCCAGCAGGTGATATTGGTACTGGTGCTAGAGAGATTGGTTATATGTTCGGTCAATACAAGAGGATTAGAAACGAATTTACTGGTGTTCTAACTGGTAAGGGTCTAACATATGGTGGTTCTTTAGCTAGAACTGAAGCTACTGGTTACGGTCTATGCTACTTTACTGATGAAATGCTAAAAGCTAATGGTGAAAGCTTTAAAAACAAGACTGTAGTTATCTCTGGTTCTGGTAACGTAGCAATCTATGCTACTCAAAAGGCTACTGAACTTGGTGCTAAGGTTGTAGCTCTTTCTGACTCTAACGGATACATCTTCGATAAGAACGGTATCGACCTAGCTTGCGTAAAGCAACTTAAGGAAGTTGAAAGAAAGAGAATCAAAGAGTACGTTACTACTCATGCAGATGCTGAATATCATGAGGGTTGTAAAGGTATTTGGTCTATCCCATGTGATATCGCTCTACCATGTGCTACTCAAAACGAAATCGATAAGGAAAGTGCTGAACTACTAGTTAAGAATAACTGTATAGCAGTAGCTGAAGGTGCTAATATGCCATCTACTCCAGAAGCTATTGAAGTTTATCTAAACAATGGCATACTATATGGCCCAGCTAAGGCTGCTAATGCTGGTGGTGTTGCAACTTCTGGTCTTGAAATGAGCCAAAATAGTGAACGTCTATCTTGGACTTTTGAAGAGGTTGATGGCAAGCTACATGACATCATGAAGAGTATCTTTAAGTCTTGTGATGAGGCTGCTAAGGAATACGGCATGGAAGGTAACTACATGGCTGGTGCTAACATTGCAGGTTTCTTAAAGGTTGCTGAGGCTATGAAGGCTCAAGGTTGTGTATAATGCTTAACCAATGTACGCACATCGCACTTTGATAATATATCAAGCGTGAGTCGAAACAATCATATTACTATAAAAAAGGTCGTCATAACTAAAGTTAAGGCGACCTTTTTATGCTATACAGATGGCTAATTAGATAGAAATCTCATTAGCGATGTTATATAAATCCATAGGGAACTCTTTCTTCATAGATAGTGCCTCTTGGATATCGAAATCAACAATCTTATTATCTACCATGCCGACTACTCTATTGCCGATGCCTTGTTCTAGTAAATCTACTGCGTAGCTACCCATCTGTGATGCAACTACCCTATCTCTAACAGTAGGAGAACCTCCACGTTGAACGTGACCTAATATGGTAGCTCTGGACTCGATGCCTGTCTTTTCTTGAATCTGTGTAGCTATACTTTCAGTACTTTCCTTAATGCCCTCAGATACTACTATTACAAAGTGAGTCTTACCTAAAACTTTAGATTGTAGCATCTTTTTAGCTATATCATCTAAGTTGTACTCAACCTCTGGAACTAGTACGGCAGTAGCACCACAAGATATACCAGTATTAAGAGCAATATAACCAGCACCTCTACCCATAACTTCAACTACCGAGCAACGGTCATGAGATTGAGCAGTATCGGTAATTCTGTCAATCATTTCACGTGCAGTATTCATAGCGGTATCGTAACCTATGGTATATTGAGTACAAGAGATATCATTATCAATAGTACCAGGAAGTCCTACACATAGAATACCTCTAGCGGATAGGTCAGCAGCACCACGGAAAGAGCCATCTCCACCTATAACTACTATACCCTCAAGACCTAATTCTTCACACTTAGCTTTAGCTTTCTGTAGACCCTCTTCGTGTCTAAATTCAGGACATCTAGCAGTGTATATACAAGTACCACCTCTTTGAATGATTCCAGAAACGCTTCTCTGTTCCATCTTAAAGACATCACCACTGATAAGTCCGCAGTAACCACGTCTAATGCCATAGACTTCCATACCTCTATTAAGAGCTGTTCTAGCAACTGCACGAACGGCAGCGTTCATACCTGGAGCGTCTCCGCCACTAGTAAGAATACCAATAGTTTTCATAATAAAAAAACTCCCATCTGCTTACGCAATAATTTTTATTTCAATCCACGCTCGGTATATTATCGGAGTGCGATGTACGTACATTGGTACGCATGAATTGACCTCGTGTCAGTAGGGAATACCGATTTCTCTCCGTCCACCACTGCTGTTAAGTTTCCTTTTTAGCAATTCATCTCGCCACTTACACTGTTGAAGTGAGGGAATTCTTGCTGAAACTAGTTAAAATAATATGTTACCTCGCAACTTGGATAGTTTCCACGCATATGTAAACCATCTATTTGCAAGTTGATTTTTACAATCCTATAATATTCTACCATATTTTTTTATACAAGTCAAGATTAGTTCGATTAATTTGCAAGATATACAAGAATATTTTGTAAACGTGTAGTAAGTTAATGGTAACGTTTAAGATATTTGCTACTAAGCAAACTTGAATCTTAAGTTAGAACGTTGTAGAACCTCTAAAGTTTTAGTATTAAACTCCGTCCTTGGATTGCTCTTTGGTGCAAATCTTTTTCTTTTATCCACCCAATACACCTTTATAGGAATCTTTCCAAATGGCACGTTTAGGCTGTCGCAGAGTTCCGATGCCTTAGATAATTCCTCACTAGTAGCGTATATGCATAGGCTTAAAGCTTTAACATACTTAGATACTCCAAAGGCATTTACATAGTATAATGGATTCTTAACGAACTCTTCTATAGGGGTTATAATATCTGGGAGTATTGTGCAAGTATCATCTTTCGGTGATACCTTTCCATTGATATATACTATAGTATCGCCTATTAAAGCATTGCGTACCTGTTGATATAGGTTAGGAAACACTACTACATCTATAGATTGCGATAAGTCCTCTACGGTTAGAAAACACATCTGAGAGCCATTTTTGGTAGTATGGTTCTTAACCTTAGATATATAACATACTAAGCCTACCCTATCGAGAGGCATTCCATCGGAGAACCTACTTAAAATACTAGATATAGTATCTAAGTGCAGAGTATCGATATATATCGAGTACTGTTTTAATGGGTGACCACTGATATACATACCAGTAATCTCTTTCTCCATACTCAAAATTTCAGAGTTAGAATACTCTTCCATATCAGGAATTATATAATCCTTATTAGCTACATTAGACATTTCGCCGAAAAGGTCTAACTGACCCTCTATTTCATTAGAATACTCGTTGTTAGAGTATACGTCCATAAGGCTATCTAAACTAGATAGCATCTGTTTTCTATTGTATAGTAGTCCGTCGAAAGCTCCCGCCTTGATTAAGCTTTCTATAGCACGTTTATTGATTTCAGAACTATCTGCCATACGTTTACAGAAATCTTTAATAGAGGTAAAATCTCCATGAGAGGTTCTTTCAGTGATAATCTTTTCAATCATTCCCTTACCTAGATTTTTTATAGCTAATAGACCAAACTTTATACAGCCATCTATTACAGTAAAGTTTTCCATACTCTCATTGATGTTCGGCTTTAGTACCTTAACGCCATTTCTTTCACATTCTGTTATATACTCCATAAGCTTAGATGTGTTTAAGAGTACACTACTCATAAGCGATGCCATATACTCGGTGAAGTAGTGACACCTTAAATATGCAGTCTGATACGCTAAGTATGCGTAACAAGTGGCATGAGATTTATTAAAAGCATAAGATGCAAAACTCATCATTTCATCAAAGATGTTACTAGCTACACTTTCTGGAACACCATTAGCCACTGCACCCACACAGTTTATACTACCATCGGGATTCTTATCACCATAGATAAAACTCTCACGTTCTTTAAGCATTACATCGTGTTTTTTCTTAGCCATAGCACGTCTTACTATATCTGCACGACCATAAGAGTATCCTGCTAAACTTCTAAATATTTCCATAACCTGTTCTTGATATACTATACAACCATAAGTTACATCTAATATAGGTTTTAGTAGTGGTGTACTATAGGTTATACATTCTGGATTATGTTTATTCTGTATATACTTTGGGATACTCTCCATAGGGCCTGGACGGTACAACGATAGCACTGCTATTAAATCCTCGATATTCTTAGGTATAAGTTGCATTAAAACGTCTGTAATGCCACTACTTTCGAACTGAAACACTCCCATAGTCTTGCCATCGGCTAACATAGAGTATACTTTAGGGTCATCTATAGGTATATCGTTGATGTTAAAATCTAAGCCTTTGGCTTTAATGTAATTCTGACAATCTTTAATGACCGTTAAGTTTCTTAATCCTAGGAAGTCCATCTTTAGGAGTCCTAAACTTTCAAGGACGCCCATAGTATACTGTATGACTATAACATCACCATTCTTTTTGATGGGAACTATGTCACTTATAGGTACTGCCGATATTATCACTCCCGCCGCATGAGTAGATACGTTCCTAGGCATACCCTCAAGACGTTTAGCAGTATCGACTAAGTTTTTAACGTTGATGTCAGTATCATATGCGTGTTTAAAGTCTGGATTCTCTTCAAGAGCCTTTTGAATAGTCATACCTATCTTGTTAGGAACGTAGTTTGAAATCTTAGCACAGAAGTTGAAAGGCATTCCCATAGCTCTGCCAACGTCACGAATAGCTCCCTTAGCACCCATAGTACCAAAGGTTATAATCTGAGCGACCTTATCCGAACCATAGCGTTGAGTAACATAATCTATAACCTTTTGACGTCCCTCTATACAGAAGTCTATATCGAAGTCGGGCATACTTACACGTTCGGGATTCAAAAACCTCTCAAACAGTAACGAATATTTAATAGGGTCAATGTCGGTTATACCCATGCAATAGGCACAGATACTTCCAGCACCTGAGCCACGTCCACAACCCACTGGGATATCGTTAGTCTTAGCAAAGTTAATATAGTCCCACACTATTAGAAAGTAGTCTACATAACCCATCTTTGTAATTACTTCTATCTCATAGTTCATACGTTCTATAAGTTCTCTGCTAGGATTATTTCCATAGCGTCTTTTTAGACCATCGTAGCACATATCTTTGAAGTACTTAACATTATCATATATGCCTACCTCTTTATACTTTGGAAGTTTTATCTTTCCAAACTCAAACGATACATTGCATCTATTAGCAATAGTTTGAGTATTCTCTAAAGCCTGTGGCAAGTTCTTAAAGAGTGAATACATCTCATCGTAGGACTTTATATAGAACTCATCAGTTTGGAATTTCATTCTATTCTTATTGTCAATGGTAGTTTGCATCTGTATACACATTAGAATGTCTTGCATTTCGGCATCAGATTTTTTAGTATAGTGGACATCGTTAGTAGCCACCAATGGAATGCCCGTTTCTGAACTAAGTCGGCATATTGATGGTAGAACTTTAAGCTCGTTCTGTAACCCATGATTCTGTACCTCTAGGAAGTAGTTTCCCCTACCGAAAATTTCTTGATATTTTAAGGCAACCTCTTTAGCTTTTTTGTAGTCATCGTTTAGAATGTTCCTCGATATTTCACCTACTACACACCCCGAAAGGCATATCAAACCGTTATGATACCTCTGCAAGAGTTCTAAATCCACACGAGGTTTACTATAAAACCCCTCTATGTTAGATAAGGATACTAACTTTATCAAGTTACTATACCCTTGATAGTTCTCACACAACAATATTAAATGGTATGGGCTTTTGTCTAAAGCAAAATCTCTATCGTGACGACTTCTAGGAGCAACATACATTTCACAACCTATAATAGGTTTTATTCCTTGTTTCAATGCTTCATTGTAGAACTCAATAGCACCATACATACAACCGTGGTCGGTTATAGCTAAGGAAGTCTGACCTAACTTCTTAACATAAGATATCAACTCTTTAACTCTACAAGCACCATCTAGTAGACTATACTCTGTATGCACGTGTAGATGTGTAAACTGTTTTAAAACCTCCATAGTATATATACCTCCTCACTTACTTTAGATTTAATCATATGTGCCATCTTTAATACTTTGTGCTATAGCAGATATTTTCTGTAGACGCCTATTCAACCCCGAGCGACCTATAGGCTCTTGAAACTGTTCGCATAGTTCTCTTAAGGACATATCGGGATTTTCTAACCTAATATAAGCAGTTTCCACTAATACATCTGGTAGATTTTCAATACCTATAGTGCTATCTATATACTCAATATCGTCTACCTGTTTTTGAATAGCGTTCAAACTTCTAGTATAGTTAGCCTTTTCGCAGTTACTTCGCCTATTGATTCTATTCTGTAGTGATTTAAAAATCTTAACGTTCATAACTTCAAGCGTAGAGCTTTCTGCACCCATAAAGGTTAATATATCCTCTATATTTTCGCTACCTTTTACGTATACTATATAGAAGTTCTTGCGTTTAACCACCTTAAAGTTAAATCCAAGATTTTTCAATATAGTTAGTAAATCGTTAGCTAGAACTTCTTGCGATACGGAAAACTCTAAGTGATAATCTTTATTTGGATTACTAACACTACCACAGGTTAAGAACACTCCCGATATAAAAGACATCATGCTATTGTTGTCAATCTTAGTTAAGTCTATCTCACGAATAGGCTTGATGTTAAACTCTTTAACTATGATATTAACATCGTCATGACTAAACTTAAAGGTGTAGGATTTATTTCCATTCTGTAAAGGTCTTTCTAAGTAATCGAAGTCCACATTTTCAAAGACGTTCTTAAGTAAGTTAGGAAATATCAAAGCAAGGTGTAGACATTCAGTTCTAAAGGAAGTATCGCCATTGTAGGAGAATCTATGCGAGAATAATAACAGACCGTATAGACAAGCAGATTTCTTATCACGGTCTGTAAGTTTGGTGCATAGTTCTTTCTTTATTTGCATGGAAAAATTTTCATTCATGTTAAAAAAGTATGCTCCTTAATTATATTATTAATTATAATATATATATTACTTTTCAATATCTCTATGAGTAGTAATAACCTTGTAGTCTTTGTCTATTAAATGTTTACTAATCAGTTCAGTAAACGTGGCACTACGATGTTTTCCCCCAGTACAACCAAAGGCTATAACTAACTGGCTTTTACCCTCATGGATATACAAAGGTATTAAGAAGTCTAATAGGTCAGTAATCTTATCTAGTAACTGTTTAGATTGCTCAAAACTCATGACGTAGTTACGAACACACTCTTCAAGTCCCGTATGTTCTTTCAATTCGGGGATATAATAAGGATTAGGTAAACATCTAACATCAAAGATTAAGTCAGCTTCTGAAGTAGCACCGTACTTAAATCCAAAGGACATAACCTTAACTATCATACTATCAGATTGATGTGCTAAGAATATCTTAGTAAGCTGTTCTTTAAGTTGAGAGTTTGAAAGGTATGATGTATCTATATAGAAGTCACACATCTCACGAAGTTCGTTAAGCTGTTCACGTTCAAAAGCTATAGCCTTACTCAAGCATGAATTAAATTGTAAATCTAGTGGGTGCTTACGTCTAGTTTCCTTGTAACGTTTAATAATAACCTCATTAGATGCCTCTAGGTATAGAATCTTAACGTTTATATCCATAGCAGAGAGTTCTTTACAACTCTTAGCTATTTCAGAGAACATATCACCTGCACGAATATCTACGGCTATAGCGACCTTAGGATATTTTTCCTCGGAATCTACGCATATCTTACCAAACTTAGTTATTAACTTAGGAGGCATATTGTCTATGCAATAGAAACCAATATCCTCAAGGACGTTCATAGCATAAGATTTTCCTGCACCAGACAGTCCAGTAACTACTATAAACTGCATAAAGAGATACCACCTTTCGATTACTTTAAAATTTTAGGTTCTAACTCAAGGGTATAGCCAGTCTTTTCACGTACTATGCTAATCACCTCATCGGTAAGTTTAAGAATATCATTGCAAGTAGCGTTACCCTTATTTATGACAAAACCGCAATGTTTTTCGCTTATTTGAGCATCACCATAAGAGAAACCTCTTAGTCCGCACTCATCTATCAACTTAGATGCATAGTTACCTACAGGACGTTTAAAGGTACTTCCTGCACTAGGATATTCAAGAGGTTGCTTTTCGCTACGAGCTTTAATAAGTTCACACATCTTAGACTTAATAGTAGCATAGTCACCATGTGAACATTTTATTGTAACGGACGTTATTACACAACCTTGAAGGTCACAGAATATACTATGTCTATAGGAGAGTTGCATATCTTCAACCGATATAGACTTTAATACACCGTCTGGAGTAACATACTCAGCACTAGTAACCACATCTACCATTTCACCGCCATAAGCACCTGCGTTCATTAATAAAGCACCACCAATGCTCCCTGGGATACCATATGCAAACTCTAAACCCGTTAAATTCTCCTCTAAGGCTCTATTACAGACGTTCTGCAAAGATGCTCCCGAATAGGCTCTTAACTCTCCATTAGATAGCATTTCAATCTTAGAGAAGTTTTTTCCAAAGTGTAGAATAACGCCATCGAAACCATCATCTGGAACTATAACGTTGCTACCATTACCTAATATAGCATACTTAACATGGTTTTTGTTACAGAAAGATACTATCTCACAAACGGCATCTGCACTAGATACTTCAATGAACAACTTACAACTACCACCCACCTTAAAGGTAGTATGTTTTTTAAGAGATTCATCTACTGAACATATGCAACCTACTTGATTGCATAGCTGTATAAGTTTAGCAATATATGGCATAATCAAAAATCAATCCAATCTATAGTAGTGACCTACTCTCATACCATGTCAACGCATATGGTCGAGAGTTTCTCGATGAATACACCTAAATAGCATAGTGTAAATATCAACGAGCCAACCCCGTGAGTCTCACGGTTTTATTAGTTAATAGTTACTAACATCTAATTACATTTGGTCAATATCGTCAATATTCTTAAAGGTTTCGTTCTTTTCCATCTCAAGACCCAACTTATGTAGAAGTTCATGAGCAGCATTATATCCCATTTCTTTCTGTCTGTTGTTCATAGCAGCGACCTCTAATATTACTGCCAAATTTCTACCAGGTCTAACTGGAATAGTAACCGATGGAACACTAATACCTAATATGTTAGTATATTCAGTATCCACACCCATTCTATCATAAAGTTTTTCTGGATTCCACTGTTCAAGTTCAACGATTAAGTCTATCTGTTGGGACATTTTAACCGAGCCAATACCAAATAGTCTTCTAGCGTTTACTATACCTATTCCACGAAGTTCTAAGAAATGCCTAATATTATCAGGGGAACTGCCCATTAAGGTAGAGTTAGAGATTCTCTTAATCTCAACGGCATCGTCAGCTACTAACCTATGACCTCTTTTAACGAGTTCTATAGCAGTTTCCGACTTTCCTACGCCACTTTCACCCATTATCAATACACCTTCGCCATAGATTTCTATCAAAACACCATGACGTGTGATTCTAGGAGCTAAACTAGTGTTTAAGAAGGATATTAAACCCGCAATGAACGATGCAGTAGTATCCTTAGTTCTTAGTACTGTAATATCGTACTTTTTAGATAGTTCAAACATCTCATTGAAACAAGGTAGATTTCTAGTAACTATCAAAGCTGGGATTTTTTTCGAGAATAGAGTTTCTAACTTTAAGGTTCTTTCTTGTGGAGTTAGAGTTTCAAGGTAAGCATATTCCATATTTCCTATAACTTGAATACGTTCATGGTTAAAGTACTCATAGAAGCCCATCAATTGCAACCCTGGACGAGTAACGTCATTCTCATCTATTAATATAGATTCTGGGTCTACTGGTACGCTAGTCTTTTCCAAATCGAACTCTTGGATTATCTTGGCAAGAGAAACGTTGTATTTTTTCGCATTTTCAGACATTTAAAATCCTCCTTAAATGTATTATCTCTAAGATACTTCTACTTAGTATTATACACTATATAAGATTTTTTTTCAAGCCATATTTTCAAAATTAAAACGTCCAACACTAAAACTTTATGAAAGGATATCTTTTAAAGCCATGCGTTCAATATTAAAGTATCTCACTTGGAGATTAGTAACCATTGCCCTAGTAATACTAATACAACTTGCTCTATTAGTCATGCTGTTTACAGGTCTATGGAACTGTTCAATATACGTTCAAGCCATATTAAGGTTAATAAGTATAGCATTTGCCATAGCAGTCCTAAATAGCGATAGCAATCCTGCGTTCAAACTATCTTGGATTTTTTTAATCTTAATACTTCCACTAGGTTGGATATTATATATAACGTTTCATGGAACGTGTGCCTCTAAGAAAGAGGTTCTAAAGTATTCCGACTGTATAGACCTAACATCTAAGTATAACATTTTAGATGACATTGCCTTAGAAGAAGTAACTAAAGAAAGTCCAGAGTTTGCTAAGCTCTGTAAATACGTTCAAAACACTTCTCAAATGGGAGTCTTTAAAGATACCTATACTAAGTTCTATCCGTGTGGAGAGTACTTCTTTGTAGACTATGTAGAAAGTTTAAAGTCGGCTAAGAAGTATATCTTTTTAGAATACTTTATAATATCGCATGGAGTTATGTGGGATACCGTATTAGAAATCTTAAAAGATAAGGCTAATCATGGAGTTGAAGTACGTCTAATGTACGACGATATGGGTACTATAAGTTTAATAAAACGCCACTACGATGACTACTTAAATACTTTAGGCATAAAGACTGTAGTATTTAACAGAATAAAAGCTTTTCCTAACCCTAGCATAAACTTTCGTGACCACAGAAAGATGACTATAATAGACGGTACTATTGCATATACTGGGGGCTTAAACCTATCTGATGAGTATATAAACGAAAAGGAACGCTTTGGTTATTGGAAAGACAGTGCTATAAAGATTCAAGGTAACGGAGTAAAATCTATGGTATTGATGTACCTTCAACTTTGGAACTACTCCTCTTATGATGATAGAAACTCTAACCTAGAGAAGTACTTTTCAAATGAGGGTTGCAAAGCAGATGGCTATGTGCAATCATTCTACGATGACCCTTTTAGTAAGAGTTTAATATCGGAAAATGTATACATGGGAATCATAAACAATGCAAAAAACTATGTATATATATGTACTCCATACCTAATAATAGATAATGAGATGCTTATGGCTTTAAAGTTTGCATCTACTAGTGGTGTAGACGTTAGAATCATAACCCCTAGTATTCCCGATAAAAAAAACGTGAACGAGGTTACACGCTCTAACTATGTGGAACTATTAAAGTCTGGAGTTAGAATCTTTGAATTTAAAGATGGCTTTATACATTCTAAGACTATAGTATCTGATGATGTATGTGCTATGGTGGGTACTGCCAACTTTGATTTTAGAAGTTTCTATATGCATTTTGAAAACAACATCTTAATGTATAACACTACAGCAGTTATGGAAGTTAAAGCCGACTGTGTAGACATTTTCAACAACGTATCCAATGAGATTAAATATCAAGATAGCATAAACATATCCATCATTCAAAAGATTACTAGGTTTATACTAAGGTTATTCTCCCCTATGATGTAATAAAATATGGAATAGACTCATCTTTCAGTAGATAAGTCTATTCCATACTATAATATTCAATAGATATTAAGGTTATTCGTAGATATATTCCTTATAGCCTAAGTCGGTCAATGCAGATATTACATCTTTTCGCTGTGATGCAGTTAAAGTATCCATATCTATAGATGGTATAATATCTAGGTCACCTGACATCTTTTGGAATAGTTCCATAGATAGCTTTACCTTATTATATGTGGATTGTGAACCTAACGATATTGAGTTACCATCATAAGAGAACGTAGTTGAAAGTTCATCTAACTTTATACTAGGCACTAATACTATATTTTGATTAAGTTCTTCAGCTTTTAAAGCTTCTACGTTGCCTTTTAGAGCATCGAAGAGCGAAAATTGAAACATTACAGTCTGTTCATTTGCGGAATTTTGTATTACATTAAGTACATCTAATAAGGCAGTATATCTATCTTCACTTTTAACTATATCGCCTATATAGTCTAAATCTTTCTCTCTAAAGTTTGGAAATATTACATCGGTACAGATAATTCCCTCGATACCACCTTCAGTAAGTTCGGCCGATATTGCAGATAGATAATTTTTAGTATCATCTGCAAATGGAGATAGCCACGGTTTACCACCCTTTTCACCATAATCGTCCCACCAAGAGCCAGTACCGTCCTCAAATTGATATGCCGACTTTTTAAAGGTCTTTGGATACACATTGTCATATAGCACACTTATACTTGCATAAGGTTTCAAGCCCATATCTTTTACTATCTGAACCATAGTAGATAGGTCAAAAGATGATGCTACTACACCCGCATTTCTAGCGGAATTTATCTGTGAATTGTAGTTCAACATACCTCCTTGAGCCTTTAAAGGTAGCACTACCGTATTATATGAACTATCTATACTTTCCAAAGCAGATTTTAAAGAGTCCTCGTCGGCAATATCCTCTTCGGAAAGATAGTATGCACTTAAGCTACTTTGCGAGGCATCGCTATTACTTCCACTTTGAGTTGCTGTAGTAGTACTTGAGCTATCCTCATCATTAGGGGCAGTAGTTACAGATGCATCATTTTGAATAGATACCACACCATCAGAACCGATAATATTACCATCTTTGTCGGTCTGCGTAGTACCTTGAGTATCTTCCGTAGTAGATTCCACAGTAGTAACCTCAGTAGTAGTAGATACTGTAGTGTCTATAGCATCTACCGATGGGTTTACCGTTTCCAAAGTAGTATTAGTATTCAAAGTAATGTTTCCATCTTCAACGTTGTTATTGGCACTAATAGAACCGTCATCACCCATAGAAGATAGCTTTCCAGCCAACTTATAGCCACCAATACTAACTCCAACTAATAGAGCCACCATAACTATAGCACCAGCCACTCTGCCTTTGTGGAGTTTTCGTTTATTGCGTCTGCTACCGTTGTTATACTGGTGATGTTGTATCTTAACGTCTTTATCGTTATTATTCATTGTATAGGCTTCCTTTCTAATAATTTTTACCAAAAGTTTTTTGAACTAAAATAAGAATACTGTATATAATGTAAGTATAGTATAACAAACATTTAAGAAAAAATCAACCATTATAAGTTTACAGATAGGATAATATATGTTACACAATCGTTAAATACATAACCTATGCGTAACTATTATGGAACATATTGGTTAAAGTTAGGCAAAAAGTCCTAAATTATACCCTATGCTACAAAGATGTAAATACTACATGGTATTAAGAGTACTCTTTTAAGATGTACTCAAGGATATCATCTTTAGCGATATCATCATCTACCTTAGAAGTAACTTCATGTAGGTAAGAGTTTTCTTTTTCAAAGAATTCTATGTATTCCATAGGCACATTTACTTCCTCAAATGGGCTATTAACTTCGTCATCATAAAGGTTAGGCTTATACGTTGGTAATTCACTTTTGCCAAAAGGCACATATATACTATCTTTAAAAAACATCATCAACACACTCCAAAAATATTTATAAAACTAAGTAATCGGGCAATAATAGTTAAGAATATCGCAGTATGCACAGGAGGGATACTATGTTAATAGAACAGTTAAGCGACATATCTGTTAAGTTTACGCTTTCGCAATCGGAGTTAAACGAATATAACCTAGACTTCAACTCTATTAGTAGGTATGATGCTAACACCCGTACAATGATATCGCACCTAATACTACTTGCAGAGAGTCAAGAAGGTATAGACGTACATTTTGGAAATTCTGAGGTGTACGTTGAAGCATTTTCTTGTAGCGATGGTAGGTGTATAGTATATATATCTTTAATTGAAAATCCACACCGATACTTAGTAGAACGTAGCAACTTCTTTCTATGTATGTCTGATAACCTTAATCACTTAATAAGACTATCTAAGCAGTTGGTAAAGTTCTCTTTAGATGATATAAACTCTAGTACGCTCTATATACAAGATGATGTTTTTTTCCTACTGATAGAATGTACTAAGAAATCCTTTGAAAAGATACTCTACTCGGTAATGGAGTTCTGCGAGTATACTACTAAGCGTCCAAACTCCGACATAATAGATGAACATTGGCACTGTTTAGCACAGCCAAACGCTCTACAAAGGCTTAGCCTTTTAAAGCCTTAACGGCATCTTTCATGCTAGGTTGTTTAAATAGATAACTTCCCGATACTAATACATCTGTACCAGCCTTACGCACTAGTTTAGATGTTTCTAAGTTTATACCACCATCTACTTCAATTAAAGTATGGTAGTTATTAGTATCTATAATATTACGCACTTGATTAACCTTGTCTAACGTTTCAAATATAAACCCTTGACCACCAAAACCAGGTTCAACGGTCATGATTAGCACCATATCTACTAAACCTATAAGGTCTTGTATAGCCAGTACTGGAGTATTTGGCTTAATAGATATTCCTGCCTTTTTACCACACTTATGAATCTTATCTATGGTATCTATAGGATTACTGTAGCTTTCATAGTGAAAAGTAATGTAGTCTGCACCACTGTTAGCGAAGTTTTCAACATACTTAATTGGATTAGATATCATTAGATGAACATCTTTAACTAGATTACTGTTTTTATGTATAGCTTTTAATACAGGACAACCAAAGGTTAAATTATCGACAAATACGCCGTCCATGACGTCAAAATGTATCCATTCAGCCCCAGAGGTTTCAATGTTGGAACATATCTCACGGATACATGAAAAATCTGCACTTAATACAGATACTGAAACTATTGTATTATCGTTCAAAGTATATAAATCCTCTTTTCTGTAGAATGTAGAGAAAAATAAATCCTCAATATATAATAACTCAAAATTCAGATTATGTCAACAGAAAAATGTCGTTAAAGGTTTATTAATACACACAAACGATATTATTTTGTAGTTGAAAAATGTTTATTTTGTGTTATAATAGTATAGTAACATTATAGGATTCTATAACTTCAATCAAATGAACCTATAAAAAGCGTCTATGGTTTTAGACGCTTTCCGTTAAGATGATTCTTATATAATATTTTATATGGATAACTTTTTTAGGTGGGTGATATCTTAGGTATGGAAGTACTGTTTATCTTTGCAAGTATACTGTTAGTAGTAGTATTGGTGAAGTGCATATATAACACAATGGAAAGGTCAGAAAGTGAAGAACCATCTGCACCTACTTTGGAAGATACCTTAATATCTCTTTTAGGATACTTTAAAGGACATATACATAAGTTTGCAATATATCCTGATAAGATGATAATATACTGCTTTAAGAACTCATCTAAAGATGACGTAACCGACTTTAACGAAATAAAGATACGTTATTGTGACATAGGGTTTAAGACTATCTCCGAAGATGATTGTACACAACTTCGAGAGAACGTAAACTCTGCAATGGATAGTAATTAATATATGCTGATTATGTAAATATGGAACGCTATAACTTACATATAAGCGTTCCAATATTAAAGGTTAGAATAATCTTTTGTAGCGTTTCATAAGCTTTTCAACGTCTTGATTGCGTCCTAATATTACTAGATGTTCATCGCCATTAAAGACGTACTCTGCAGTAGGTAGAGTAGTAATCTTGTTATCTTCTTTTATTGCCAATATATTGATACTATACTTCTTACGCACATCTATTTGAGATATACTTTTATGAACCCAGTTTTCTGCAACTGGGATTTCGTATATAGCAGTATCCTTAGAAAGTTCCACATAGTCAAATACATTGTCTATGCTGTTTCTAGCTGCTACTCTAAAGGAACTATCACGTTCGGGATATACTACATCGTCTGCACCATTACGGCGTAAGAACTTAGCATGGATATCACTTCCTGCCTTACTTATAACTTTCTTAGCACCTAAATCCTTTAATAGGCTTGTAACCTCTAAACTGCTTTGAAAGTTAGAACCAATGCACACAAAGCATACATCAAAGTTTCTAACTCCTAGAGTTTTTAAAGTTTCAACGTTAGTACAGTTACCAATTTTAGCACTAGTAACTAATGGCATAATGGCTTGAACTCGTTGTTCATCTATATCTACTGCCATAACTTCATCGTCCAATTCATGGAACTTTTCAGCTAGATGCCTACCAAATCTACCAAGACCGACTATCAAAAAAGATTTCATAAAAAATACTCCTTCATAATAATATTAACTAACCTATGTTTATTTTTTCCATAGGGTTCTGTGCCGATTGCAAACCACCATTGCCATTAGTAAATATTAAGGCAAAGGACAGACTTCCAACACGCCCTAAGAACATCAAGAATGCCACCGTAACCAACGATACGGTACTTAGACTTCTAGTAATGCCAGTAGTCATACCAACGGTATCTATTGCGGAAAACACTTCAAAGAGGACATCTTTTAGCGATAGTTCAGGTTGAACTCCACAGACTATAAGAGTACCCATTAAAGCCAACATGATGTTTATAGTCAATATAGAACTTGCACGTTTTAGGACATTATCCTCTAGGCGTCTGCCAAAGATGTTGATTCCATTATCGTTCCTTACACTACTAATCAATGATAGTATTATTACAGCTATGGTAGTAGTTTTAGCTCCACCTGCCGTAGAGCCAGAACTTCCCCCGACCACCATATACATTATGGTTAATAGTGTACTTGCCGATGTAATATCATTAGAAGATACCACTTCAAAACCTGCCGTCCTTGGAGTTACCACCGAAAATAGGCTACATAGAATCTTTTCAACAAATGGCATACCCTCTAATGTGTTGTGATTTTCAAATATCAAAAATAGTGGCATACCTATTATAGTCAACAGTATAGTTACAACTATAGATATCTTAGAGTGAAGTTTGTACTGTGTAAAGTGCCATCTGTTGGTTATAACATCGTCCCAAACGAAGAAACCTATAGAACCTATGGTTATTAAAGAACATATAGTAAGAACTATCAATGGGTCACTTCTGAACTCTGTAGATGCTAGTGAAGAGTATTCAGAGTATCTGCCCATTAGGTCGAAACCTGCGTTACAGAATGCCGATATCGATAAGAATATTGAGTTAAACACACCTGCACCTACACCCATTTTAGGTATAAATCTAATGGATAACAGTATCGCTCCAATAGACTCTACAATTGCAGTACCAAAGATAATCTTCTTAGTAAGCTTTACTATTCCACCGATATACATAGTATTTACGCTCTCTTGCAGTAGACTCCTTTCCTTAAGACCTATCCTTCTATTTGCCAACATGGATAGAAATGCTAGTATAGTAAGAAAGCCCAATCCACCAATTTGTATTAGCAGTAGTATTACTATCTGTCCAAAGAGAGTCCATTGTAAATAGGTATCATATACTACCAAACCCGTAACACACGATGCAGATGTTGCAGTAAACAAAGCATCTATAAAACCTACCGACTGCCCATCTCTGCTAGATATAGGCAACATTAATAGTATAGTTCCAATAGATATTAATATACCAAAACCAAACGCTACTATCTTCGGATAACTTATACTCGATGGCTTTGCCAACCTTAAACTTTTTAAATCCAAATGTATTAACACCTTTCTAAATATTGTATTTTACATATACATTATAGCACAATATGATTAAAAATCAAGGGTTATATAACTATGTTTTAATACTTTGTGTAACGTCACACCTAGGAATAACCTTACAAACCTTTATAATTCGTGATATATTTCCTACTATATTACTCATATAGTACGATACTACTACGCCATAAAAATGAAGTAAAGGAACACATATTAAAAGTGTAGATATTCTAACTATGTACTCTGCTATGTAGTTTATAGAAGAAAATCCATGCTTTCCCAAACCCTTTAATATACTTTCAAGTACTATCTCAAGGTATATAAGCGGTACTATTGGAGATAACATTTTAACTATCTTGCCACTAAAAGAGGTGCTTCCTATCAACAAAGCTATATCATCGCCAAGAATAAACAATCCAACAGATACCATTATGGAAAATATCAAAGTTAATCTTATTGCTTTAAAGGATACTCTTCTAACCCTTGCATAGTTCCCCGATGCGTTACATCTGGCAACCTCGGGAACTATTATACACGAAAGACTACACAGTATTGAAGATGGAAAGAATACTATTGGTAGCACTATAGCCTCAAACATTCCATACAGTCCAAACGATTGTTCTGAGGAACTTCCGCACTGCTTTAATGTAATGGGTAGAAGTGCATCATTGCAAGTACTTAATATTAAAGGTATACTGCTATTTAAAGCTATTGGAATAGAACTTTTAATATACCTTTTAAATGAAGTATCCGTTATGGAATTAGTCTTTTTAATATTTCTAACTAAGGATATCATAAGAAATACTAATGAAGTACTTTCACTTACTAACATACTAATGGATAGGATTATAATTACATTAGTATGTAACATATACACCATAATGACCGTTAATACATTTCTAACGAAGAACTCTAAGCACCCTGACACCAACGGAATGGTAACACTTCTATGAGCGTGAAAATATCCCTTAATACTAGATGACATAGCAGTTATTACTAACGTAGATGCTATTATCTTGATGCCATTAGCATACTCTACATTGTCCAAAAGTGATTCACATAGCTTACTTGAGAACGTTACTATAAGTACGGTACTAATTATAGATAGTATTGCACTCCAAACTATAGAATACATTAAGATGGTATTTGGATTCCCTTTAGCCTTTCCACGCTCCTCTGAGATAAATCTATTGGCACACAGGAATGAGTTCCCATTGGATATAACTACTAACGTACTATAAAAAGACATCACTAATGATATTATGCCAACCATCTCTTCGCCAAGCTTTCTAGTCAAGAATATGTTCATTAATAGAGAAATTCCTTGTAGTATAAAATCTACAATGGTCATAAATATGGTATCTTTAGCAATAGAATGTTTCAAATAAAAATCCCCCCTTATGTAAAGTATATGGAATTTTCTTAACGTTAATGATACGTGTGTATCGAAAAAATCTCCTACTATTTAGATGGGAAAAATATTTTTAATAACTTTTCGAATACTATTGACTAATACAATCAATTTGTGATATAATAAACATTGTTGAAAAAATATTCTATATCACCGAAAGGATTGAAACAAAAATGTCAGAAAGTAGAAATGAACTAAATAAAAACTTAGCTCAAATGCTAAAGGGTGGCGTAATAATGGACGTTACTACCGCTGAAGAAGCTAAGATTGCTGAAGATGCTGGTGCAGTTGCTGTTATGGCTCTTGAAAGAGTACCATCTGATATCCGTAAACAGGGTGGAGTGGCTAGAATGAGTGACCCTAAGATGATTAAAGAGATTAAAAACTCTGTATCTATACCAGTAATGGCAAAGGCTAGAATAGGTCATATAGTAGAGGCTCAGATACTAGAAAGTCTAGGCATAGACTATATAGACGAAAGCGAAGTATTAACTCCAGCTGATGATATGTTCCATATCAACAAGCATGATTTCAAAGTGCCATTTGTATGTGGTGCAAGAAATATAGGCGAGGCTCTACGTAGAATTGGCGAAGGTGCATCTATGATTAGAACTAAAGGCGAGGCTGGTACTGGTAACGTAGTAGAAGCCGTACGTCATATGCGTACTATGATGTCAGCTATTAATCAACTAAAAAATATGCCTAAGGAAGAATTAATGACTTTCGCTAAGGACAATGGTGCTCCTTATGATTTAGTATGCTATGTTGCTGAAAACGGAAAACTTCCTGTAGTAAACTTTGCAGCAGGTGGCATTGCTACTCCAGCCGATGCTGCTTTAATGATGCAACTAGGTAGTGAGGGCGTATTTGTAGGTTCTGGTATATTTAAATCATCTAATCCTAAGGTTATGGCTAGAGCCATAGTTAAGGCTACTGCTTACTACAACAACCCTGACATAATTGCAGAGGTTTCTGAGGGTATTGGTGAGGCTATGAAAGGTCTATCTATAGATGAAATTCCACCACAGTACAGATTAGCTGAAAGAGGTTGGTAATAGTGAGTAAAGTTGTTGGAGTACTTTCCTATCAAGGTTCAGTAATAGAACATATGAAAAGCCTATCTAAGATAGAGGGTATTACACCCATTGAAGTTAAAACTTTAGAGGGTATTAATACAGTGGACGCTCTAATAATTCCAGGTGGAGAAAGTACTACCATATCCAAACTATTAAAAATCTTCGGACTATTTGAACCACTAAAGAAACGTATCCAAGATGGTATGCCTATTTGGGGTACGTGTGCAGGTATGATATTACTTGCCAATGAAATAGTCGGTGAACAAGCTCATTTGGGTTGCATGGATATTAAAGTTAAGCGTAACGCATATGGCTCACAGTTAGACAGTTTTAGTTGCCATAAGACTATCTCTGAGTTTTCAGAAAGTCCTTTACCTTTAGTATTCATTAGAGCTCCTTATATTGAAAGTGTTGGTAAAGACGTTCAAGTACTTTGTCAACTAGATGGTCACATAGTATGTGCTAGACAGAACAATATGTTAGTTACATCTTTTCACCCAGAGCTTACCGAAGATATTACTATCCATGAATATTTTTGCAATATGTAATGCATAATACTCGGATATTTTTATATCCGAGTATTTTTAACTACTAAGTATGCACTTAGAAAGAAGGTATCACAAGTATGAGAGCGGTAATTCAACGAGTTACAAACGCAAGTGTAATGGTAGATGGTAAAACTATCGGCAGAATTGAAAAGGGTTTATTAATACTACTAGGTGCAGGAACTAACGATTCAGAAAAGGACGCTAAAAAACTCGCAGATAAGATTCTAGGTTTAAGAATATTTTCCGATGAAAATGATAAGATTAATCTATCTTTAAAAGATGTTGACGGTGAAGTGTTAATAGTATCACAGTTTACCCTATATGCCGATTGCAGAAAGGGAAATCGACCAAATTTTATAAACGCTTGTGAACCTAACAAGGCAAACAGATTATATGAGTACTTTATAAGTCTTTTTGAAAGTAAGGTAAAGAACGTTCAAAAGGGTCAATTCGGTGCAGATATGAAAGTTCAACTTCTAAATGATGGCCCTTTTACTATATTTTTAGATTGTAATGGAGGAATAATATCATGATAGACGTTAAAGAGTTAGTATCTAAGATGACCTTAGAGGAAAAAGCTAGTATGTGTTCTGGTGGAGATTTTTGGCATACCAAATCGGTAGAACGTTTAGGAATCCCTAACGTTATGCTATCTGATGGCCCTCACGGACTTAGAAAACAAGATTTAAATGCCGACCACCTAGGTATAAACGTAAGTATCAAGGCAGTATGTTTTCCATCAGCGTGTGCCACTGCGTGTTCTTTCGATAAAGAGTTAATAGAAACTATGGGCAAAGCTTTAGGAAATGAATGTCTAGCCGAAGATGTAAGTACTATATTAGGCCCTGGTTGTAATATAAAACGTTCACCACTATGTGGTAGAAATTTCGAATACTTCTCTGAAGACCCTTACCTTGCTTCGAACATGGCGAAACATCATATATTAGGAGTTCAAAGCACTGGTATAGCCACATCATTAAAGCACTTCTTAGCGAATAATCAAGAGCATAGAAGAATGTCTACAAGTGCAAACATAGACGAACGCACTCTAAGAGAGATATATCTATGTGCTTTTGAAACTGCTATTAAAGAGGCTCAACCTAAGACGGTAATGTGTTCATACAATAGAATCAATGGCACGTTTGCATCTGAGAATAAAAGGTATCTAACAGATATCTTAAGAGATGAATGGGGATTTAAAGGCTTAGTAGTCAGTGACTGGGGTGCTGTAAATAACCGTATAGATGCTTTAAAGGCTGGTTTAGATTTAGAAATGCCATCTAGTGGTGGTGTAAACGATAGATTAATCATTAAGGCAGTAAAAGATGGAAACCTATCCGAAGAGGTTCTAAACACTTCCGTTGAAAGAATACTAACCCTAATGTATCAATATTTAGAAAATCGCAATAAAGATGCTAAGTTCGATATGGATAGTGACCACGCTCTAGCTGAAAAGATTGCTCAAGAGTGTATAGTTCTACTAAAAAATGATGATAATATACTACCTCTACAAAAGGGTAAGAAGATTGCATACATTGGAAAGTTTGCAAAAGCTCCAAGGTATCAAGGTGGGGGAAGTTCGCATATTAATTCATATAAGGTATCTAATGCACTAGATAGTTCTAAAGACTTCGCAGAAATAACCTACGCTCAAGGTTACGATACAAACCAAGATGCAACTAATTCGGAACTACTTGCTGAGGCTATTGAAGTAGCCAAAGATTCAGATGTTGCTGTAATCTTTGCAGGTCTACCAGATACCTTTGAAAGTGAAGGCTTTGACCGCTCACATATGGATATGCCTAACTGTCAAAATCAGTTGATTGAAAAAGTGGCAGAGGTTCAACCTAATACAGTAGTAGTATTGCATAACGGTTCTGTTATAACTATGCCTTGGCTAGATAAGGTTAAAGGCGTAGTTGAAACGTATCTAACTGGACAAGGTTCAGGTAGTGCAGTATCTAAGATACTATTTGGTGAAGTAAATCCTAGTGGTAAATTGGCAGAAACTTTCCCTATTAAGCTACAAGATAATCCATCTTACCTAACAGGTTTCGGAGAGGGTGATGAAGTAAACTACTCTGAGGGCATATTCGTAGGATATCGCTACTACGATAAGAAAGATATGGACGTACTATTCCCATTTGGATACGGTTTAAGCTATACTACCTTTGAATACTCTAACCTACAGGTATCTAGTGAAAAGATAAAGGATATAGATACACTTACTGTAACCGTAGATATCACAAATACTGGCTCTATGGCTGGTAAGGAGATAGTTCAACTATATGTACAAGATGTTGAAAGTTCTGTAATTAGACCTATCAAGGAGCTAAAAGGCTTTGAGAAAGTATCTTTAGAACCTAATGAAACTAAGACTGTAACATTTACTCTAAACAAGAGGTCTTTTGCGTACTACAATGTGGATATAAAGGATTGGCACGTTGAGAGTGGAGAGTTTAGAATCTTAATAGGTAAATCTTCTAGGGACATAGTGTTGACTAAGAGTATATACGTTGAATCTAGTGTTGAGTTACCAAAGCATTATCATATGAACACTACCTACGGTGACCTTGTATGCGACCCAAATGCTAAAGATTTCTTAAAGAAGTTAAACAATCTGTACTTTTCAGAAATGGAAGGCGATATGGGTGAAGGCACTCAAGAGATGATGCTTCAAATGTTGAAATACAATCCACTAAGAGCATTTATTAGCTTTACCAATGGCAAGATATCTAGTAGCTTTATAGAGGAAAACCTTAAAGAATTAATGTAAACAGCAAGAATTCCTCTCACTTTTAAATAAAAAGACTGTAGACACTATCTAGATAGATAGTGTCTACATTAGCAAATACATTCTTATCAACTCACATATCTAAGCGAAAGCATAGATATATAAAAATTTATGTGTCTAATATAACATGGATTATAGTTCTTCTAAACCTAGTAGATACTTCTTAAGCAATAGTAGGTCATTAGACTTAACTTCACCATCTTGAGTAGTATCTGCACTTTCAAATTGAAGTTCAGTCAAATCTTCTAAACCTAGTAGATACTTCTTAAGTAATAGTAGGTCATTAGACTTAACTTCACCATCTAAAGTAACATCACCTATAATAATTTCTGGAAGAGGTTCAGCAGTAGTAGTAGTATCTGTAGTATCTTCAGTTGTGATGGTAGTATCTTCAGTAGTGATAGTAGTTTCATAAGTAGTGGTAGTAGTTTCGGTTGTAATGGTAGTATCTTCAGTAGTAACGGTAGTATCCTCAGTAGTGATAGTAGTTTCAGAGGTGGTAGTAGTATCCTCAGTAGTGGTAGTTTCTTCAGTGGTAGTAGTAGTTTCAGTAGGTGTAGGGGTTACACTGCCACTATACCAAGTACCGAATGTATAGGTTTCATCTATCTCACTGGCATTAGAGATAATAGTATCAAGATTTTCAGTTCCATCACCATACTTATCATAAAGACCAGCAATAGCCATAATGAAACAACCGTTGTAATCAAGAGCAGGTTCAGTACAAGAGAAACTGTCTGTGTTGTCATCATAAGAGCCATTAGCATCGGTAGGGCCACCCACTAAAGCACCGTATAGAGTGTATGTAGCAGTAGACTTATCAGGGTTAGCTGCTCTGTGGTGTATATGTACAGGATAGTTATCAGTATAGCCTAATAAGTAACTTCTACCCTGCGAATTGTTTCCTAATAGATAATCCATTTGACCTTTAGCATATTCATAATATTGGTCATTACTAGTAGCGTTAGCGTATTCCATAGCGTACATCTGCCAAGCACAATTATAACGAGATGCACCCCAACCGCCACCTACTGGATAGTATGCTTGACTATAGTTACTAACTTGATTATCCATTTCGAACTTAAGTTCGTTACTAAACGCACTGCCAAAGCCTAATTGAGATAGTAGAGTAGAATATCCACCCCAAACTTTGTCCCAAGAGTAAATCCAACAGTCATATTCACCGTTATATACGCCATTCTGTGGAGTTATTGGACTATAGCTATCGATTTCACCATTTGCTAGATGACACCATAGGTCACCCCAAGCGATATCATCATTTTGAGAACCACTTGAATAGTATGAACCAATACCATCATAGTTAGCATTAACATACGTAGAGCCAAAACTCTGTAGAGCGTTAGCATACTTTAAGCATTCTTCAGCATATGAAGCATCTACTTCTTTAAGAGCCATGGAAGCACTAGCTAAAGCAGCAGCCATCTGACAAGCGGCATCTGTAGAGTTGTTAGACTTAGTTGCCCAATAGGTAGGTCTATCCATAGTTTGAGTTTCTGGTGAAGACCATTCGTTGTGGTCTTGGTCGCCACCCACCATATAGCAGAAAGCTACAACTTCATCATTATCATCAAGATATGTAACTTTCATAAAGTAGTCGCACATTTCTTTTAGTATATCAAAAAGATGGTCTTTACAGCCCGTTTCCTCAAAAGCCTCTGGATATTGATTATATGCCCATGCTAAGTTAGTAGATGCAAATGCCATAGTCATAGAAAACTTTAAGTGGTCACCTGCATCATGATAACCCCCTGAAACGTCTACTGTATTAGAGCCACCGTTAGCATTCTTAATAAACTCTTTTTCAGTAGTACCTAAACCGTTAGCACTATCTAAAGATGCTTCACCATCATAGGTATGGCAATCTCCACGCCAAGTCAAGCAGTTGTCGTCCACCTCATCACCGCACTGTTGAGCATCAAAGAAGTATAACGATAATGCTAAAGCATCACCATAGTTTACAGTAGTTTCAGCAGATACAGTACTAGGGCTTATCACACTAGACGTTAGCAACATAGATGCACTCAATACACCTGCTGTTGCCCTTTTTAGATTTATATTCTTATTCATTTAGATAAACCTCCTAATTTTAGTAAAAAAGTTATCAATTATCATTATAGATAAGTATACCATCTATCAAAGAATTTTGCAAGATGATTTTGAAAAGATTATCACAATATCCATTTAAAATCAACCAAATTTGTGCATTATCACAAAAAAAATCTAAGGCACTCATAATCCGAGTGCCTTAGAATGGTTTATAACTATAACAGGTATACTAATAGTATTATTCAACATCATCATCTGTAGAAGATTCAATATAAGCGAATACTGAAGACTCTACTGGCATAGATACAGTATTAATATTGTAATAATCATCACTGAAAGTTACAACCATATTATCATAGTAAGTATCAGCCAATTCCATGTATTGGTCATAGTATTCAGTAGTTTCACCAGTATTAATATCATTCATAATTAAAGATATTATATAAGTATTAACATACTCATCATCATCGGTTATAGGAATCCTCTTAATTATGTGATATCCATAGTCAGTTTCCACTAAGTCGCTAACTTCGTTATCACCTAGACTAAAGGCAGCATCTTCGAAAGCTTCCACCATAGTACCAGACCTAAAATAGTAGCCCACAACTGAGCCATCTTCTTCGACGGTTTCACCAGGGTCTTCGTTGTACTCAGCAATCATTTCTTCAAAGTCAGCACCATCTTTAATCTGTTGTAGAACTTCTTCAGCCTTAGCCTTTACGTCTGCCTTAGCCTCTTCGAGTAAAGCATCGTTACTAGCATTAATCTCTTCTATTTCCTCGTCTGTAGCGTCATCTGGAATAGCTTCAGTTTCAGCGGTCAAACCAGTAGTACTAAATAGTATATGTTGACAATGTACGTACTCTGGGAGCAGATTTTCTCTAAAATCTTCTTCATATAGTGAACGAACGACCTTTTCTTCAAGAGCCTGTCTAGTAATAGACTTTAAATATAGTTCTTTAGTACAGTATATACTAGTTAGATAGTCTTCAAAGGTATCATACTCAGCAGATTCGTCACTTTCATAAGAGGCTTTAGTTTCTTCATAGTCATCTTCAACGGCTTGAATCTCATCAGCAGTTAAAGATATATCGTTATCCTTAGCAATAAGTTCAACGCAATAGTTGTTTACTAAGAAGGTTATAACATAATCTTTTAATGCAGAGAGCCTTTCCATTTTGCTTTCCTCTACAGTCTGAGATACTGTATTACCATCTGAATCAGTACCTTCAGTAGCCTCACCGTCCCAATATGAGTCATCGCCACCACTCAAAGAGTACTTTAAGTTAAGGAAATAATATCTGTACTCTTCCACATCTATATCGTAGCCACCGACTGTCATAACCACGCCTTCGGTAATCTCATCGGTATAGTCAAGGTTATCTGGCTGAGATGGAGTCTTGTTGTCTTGCTCATCGGAATCGTCGGAGTCATCGGAATCAGTAGAATCAGTAGAATCATCATCATCGGAACTGTTATCTGTAGTAGACGCACTTGCGGAA
This sequence comes from Ruminococcus sp., assembly GCA_021200215.1. Lineage (GTDB taxonomy): Bacteria > Bacillota > Clostridia > Oscillospirales > Ruminococcaceae > UBA5884. The sequence goes on from JAJQGV010000036.1 coordinate 27,750, forward strand.
CTATCTCCTACGCTAGAGTCTTCATCGGTATTGTTACAACCTACCATAAAGGTGGACATTATGGATAATGCCATTATACCTGCTAAAATTTTTCTATAAAGTTTCATAGTTAAAAATCCTCATTTCAAAAAAAGTTTATAATTAGTATACCATAGAACATTATAACACAACACGAATCAAAGATTGTGACAATTTCAAGAAATTTTTATAACTTTTTTGCGTACTCATACAAAATGATAAATTT
>JAJQGV010000024.1 GCA_021200215.1 Ruminococcus sp.
CAACATTACGAAAATTATGGCAAAATGCACTAACGATAAGTAATATTATACAACTAAAAACTAATATTTTGTGCAATATGCACATGAATATTTTAAAATCTTATTCATCTACTAATTTAGTAGGATTTTTGCAAAATAATACAATTACAGTAGCTAATATTAATATTATAGTTACAAATATACTACCCTCTAAACCGAAATCGCCACCGTTTAGTATGTTGTTGTTAGAAGTAGAATCTGCAATGAATATAGATGTACTAGTATCTATACCACTTACTTGTACGCCCCAAAAGTTTCCTTGCATGAAGTTCCAAAAAGAGTGTATACCGCATACTCCCCAAATGTTATCGAACCTTATGGCGTATATAGATGCAAAGATTCCATATAGTACTAGGTTCAAGAGTGCTAAAGGAGTTAATCCCATATTAAAAGAGTGAGCTAAACCAAAGAATACTGAGTTTAAAATTACTGCAAGTACTATTCTTCCCTTAGATGCTACAGTATTCATAAAGTACCCTCTAAATATGACCTCTTCACTAGCACCTTGGAATATAAATCCAAGTAGGTATATAATAAACAACTTCCAACTGATATTAGGGTTTAAACTTAAAGATATTCCTTTAAACATAGCAGACAGTAATACACATACGCTCATTAAAACTATTCCTACTAAACAACCTATTAGATAGTTTTTTAAAGCATATTTTTTATGAAAGCCAAGAGATGTCATAGGTCTGCGTTCTATAAGTTTACAGAATAGCATAGTAATAGCAGTAGCAAGAATTGTTCCATATAATGAAAGTATTATAATCGTGGGAGTATAACCTATAGATATAACTTCTTCCATATAGGCAGTATACCCTTGATTGTTAAGTGTATCCATTAAGATTGACATCTTGGAAAAGATACTCATCATCATGGGGATAAAACTAGGTATAGAAGCAAATATCTGCGATACGATAAATACACCTAAGAATATTAAACATTGTAGCATTACATTCTTTGGAATATGTTCTTGAGGTACTAGTTTCATAGTAGAATTTTTCTCTTTAAATATTTTAAACATTACAAATAACACTCCTAAAACAATATTTTCATACATATATTATAGAGTAAAAACATTAGAATATGGTTAAAAAATTATGAATTAAAGTCAAGCCATTAGAATATAAATGTTCTTAGATAATACTCGGAGGTGTTATATATGAATGATTTTAAAAATATGTCTGAACGATACCGTAAGCAGATGTTAGAGCTATATAATAGGTATCCTAAAGATGTACCCCCTCAATTTGATTCTAATGACATAACAGATACTCAAGATACTAATACTATGGATAATGATAATACATCGTTACAGAACAATATTTCAATGCAAGATACCACAACTACTAGTGAAGATATTCCACAAGAGAACGTTTCAGAAGATACTCAACCCATAGAGGAACGCTATCCAACGCCAATGATACCACCATTTATATATCAAGCAGATGAAGATGGAATTACGGAACTTCCACCCGTTGATACACAGAGTAATCAAGTAGGGTACTTAAAAGTATCTACTACATCGGCAGAGGAAACCATTCCATTAGCTAACGTATCGGTAATTGTATCAAAAAGGTTTGCAGACCACGAAGAGATATTATATTCACTACTAACCAATGATAGTGGAGAAACAGAGATAGTAGAACTTCCAGCTCCACCAAAGAGCCTATCTGAGAGTCCAAGTAATGATAATTCTGTAAAACCATATGCAGAGTATAACATTTCAACATATCTAAAGGGATACTATCAAGTTATAAATAGTACAGTGCCAATATTTTCAGGAATAACTTCTATACAAAAGATAAATATGATACCATTACCATCACATACCACAGAAAGAAAGATAATTAACATATTTGGAGAAGAACCTAACCTATAGGGTAAATATAAAACACAAGCAAGGAGGAACTAACTTTGTTAAGCGAACCATACATTCCAGAAACGATAACTGTACACTTAGGCAAACCAGATGACACATCGGCAGAGAATGTAACCGTACCGTTTATAGAATACATTAAAAATGTTGCATCTAGTGAGATATTTCCAACGTGGGACGAAAGTGCTTTGCGAGCTAATATATATGTTATAGTTACTTATGCACTTAATAGGCTCTATACAGAATGGTATACCTCTAAGGGGTATGATTTCGATATAACATCAAGCACACAGTATGACCAAGCGTTTGTATATGGTAGAGATATCTTTGAAAATATAAGTCGTATAGTAGATGAACTGTTCAATAACTATGTGACTAAACAAGGTAATATTGAGCCATATTTTACAGCGTTCTGTAATGGAACTACGGTAACGTGTTCAGGATTATCGCAGTGGGGTTCACAAGAGTTAGCACAGAAAGGTTATGTTCCATATGACATACTTACCTATTACTATGGCAAAGATTTAAACATACTTTCAGCAGAGATTCGTAGTCCCGAACCCTCTTATCCAGGGATACCTTTACAGTTAGGTATGGCTAGAAATGAAGTAAAGACTATTCAAATACAACTTAATAGAATATCACGAAACTACCCATTAATTCCAAAGATACCAGATGTTGATGGAATATTTGATGTATCTACTGAAGATGCAGTACGAACCTTTCAATCGATATTCAACTTAAATCCAACTGGTATAGTAGATAAATCTACTTGGTATAAGATATCGTACATATACATAAGTGTAAAAAGGCTTGGAGAATTAAACTCTGAAGGGATTACGTATGAAGAAGTATCTAAACAGTTCCCAGAAGAGTTAAGAATAGGTATGCAAGGTAATGATATATCTACATTACAATATTACTTGGCTGTAATAGGAGCATACTATGAACGTGTATCACCAGTAGATATTACAGGTTACTTTGGAACTAATACGGAACAGTCAGTAATATCGTTTCAAAAGGTATTTGGAATAGACCCTGCTAATGGAGTAGTAAATAGGAACACGTGGAATGAAATATATCGTGCATATGATGGTATCTTAAATAGTCTTCCTATAGAAGATATTAATACTACAGTACCATATCCAAATATAATACTCAAAGAAGGTATGTCTAACGATTACATTAGAGTAATGCAAGAGTATTTAACATATATAAGCCAAACGTATCCGAACATTCCTGCGGTTAGTAATACGGGATATTTTGGAACTGTCACGAAATCTGCAGTAATAGCCTTTCAAAAACAGTTTGGACTACAACCTAACGGAATAGTTGGCAGTACTACATGGGACGCAATCTCACGAGAATATTCTAACCTACGTTATGGTGAAGAAAAACTTCCCTACCAATACCCAGGATATGTTATAAAGTAACAATATCCATATCCATATTAAGGAGTGATATATATATGAGTTATACACCAGCACAACAAAGAAATAACATCAAAGAGTTTCAAGAGTACCTCTATGCGATATCATTTTATAATAACAACGTGATGAGAGTGATTCCAGATGGAATATTTGGCAGAGAAACTATGTTAGCAGTAAAATCTTTTCAAAAAGAGTACGGTTTAGATGTCACTGGTGAAGTAAATCGTCAAACTTGGGATACGGCTGTAAAAGTATATAGAAACTATGTAAGTCTACCCCCTGAGGCTATAGACATATTTCCTAGTAATAACTTTATACTTCAAAAAGGTAACAAGGGTTCGCTGGTATATATTCTACAAGCTATGCTATTAGATATTGCTACTACGTATAATAATCTACCTATGTTAAAGGTAACTGGAGTATATGACCAAGAAACGATTGCGACAGTAAAAGCTATGCAAAATAAATCTAGAATAAACTCTACTGGCTTAACTAATAAGATGACTTGGAATATAATAGTTAAAACATTCTCACATTTAGACTCTTCTTTGAAATATTAATATTACTAAGAAAATCGGAATGGTAAGAAAAATCTAATATCCATTCCGATTTTTTTTAATATTGTTGGTATATATATGCTCAAAGCTACTGTTCACCAAAGGTAGTTCTTAATTGATTACAGATATCATCATACCAAGTTTTAAAAGATGAACTATCTAATAAGCCATCATAAGCCTTAGATTCAAGTACACCACCTTGTATACGTTTAGTTACAGTGTTATGCGTTTCAGTTTGATTAATTCTAGTGTTTAGAGTGGTTTCTAATATAGAGATATTGTCGAAAGGTGATATTCTAAATACGTTCTTATTTTCAATCAATTCAACAGCTAATATTTCTGCGGTTGTATTTACATTACTTGAGATATCATCACTATTGAGATAATCTTTTAAATTAGAAACATCTTGACAATCTTTATTGGCTGGTATACAACCACTATTTATAGCATATTTATAGTTTATATCAGTAGATGTAAGCCACTTAATGAACTCTACACCAGCATATATCTTAGTATCATCAGTGGAGTTTATAGCCATTGCAGTAATATCTAGTTTGTAAGTACTGTTATTATCGTAGGGGGCTTGCAAGATTAACACGTCATCATTGGCAGTAACTTGACTAAGTTTGCAATACGATGCAACGGTTGTATCACTTTCAAGGTTTTCATATCCACCATAGATAAAATATCCCTTAATTTGAGGAGCAGTAACTTTATTCCAAACGTTCTGCATAACATCTTTTGATAGGTTGATACTTGCACCATTACTACTTGTACTAACTAGTGGATTAGCATCTTGATAGGATATCTCTAAAGCAATATCATACCCAGAATAGATACTCAAGAAAGGTTTGCCATCATTAGAGTTGTAGTAGGTTTCTGCAACCGATAGTATACCGTCCCAAGTTTCAATTGAAGAGGTATCTAAAGCATTAGCCGATGCAAAACTTTCCCACTCAGACTTATTTAAAGCCAATATATTTACGTCCAACTTAGTAGGAATAGCTTTTAAACCTGAAAAAGAGATGTCTTCAATAGAAGTATCTAGGTAGGTATTGCCTAAATCTAAAGTCGAAAAGTAGCTTGATAGTTCTGCAATACTATTATTAGCACATAGAGAGTATATAGTATCATAGTCAGTAGATACCATATCCATAGAAGAAAGTTCGTCGGTACTAGATACCTCTTTATACTCTATAACTATACCTCTGTCAATGCCAACGGTTGAGTTAAAATCATCTATAACGTTCCTTAGTGAAGTATCTTCTAAAGTTCCAACGGTCACATTAATAGGATTATCTTTATCTAAACCGTACTTTCTATCTTGCATATCTTGGGAGCAACCAACCAACATTATACTACATAATACTATGGATACTATTTTTTTTAAATTCATTACAGAAAAACCTCCAAAAGCGTTGAATAAACTAACTTATATTATAACTGCTTTCAAAGAAAATTTCAAGTAATATTCAAAATTAGCAGTGGATAAGGTGGATTTAATTCGATTTTTATCTATATTGATTTATAATTATACTTCAACATTTTCTTTTTGTACGCTCTTTATAGATTTTTCTAAAATATTTGATAGTTCTCCATTGGCATACTCTGTTAAGTTGGTATCTAAGGTAGTGTTTTGTATGGTTATTATTGGTCTATTTAAAGCGTTGAATAGATTCCTCTTAAAAGCATCATTTTTTTTTGTCCTTTCATTGATTTTGTGACTATCTCCATTTAGTTCAATAAACACTAGTGGTTTGTAATAGGTATCTTTTTTTGAATCTTTTCCATAGATTCTTTCACATATTATAAAGTCTATATGCTTACTAGTTATCTCGTACACCATAGGGTGATACTTTCCGTATTTAGTTTCATATGTTTCTTTTTCGTGTTCTTTTTCATTTTTAGTATGAATAATATCGCTTATTCTTATCTTGGTAAATATTTCATATCTATTGTTATATTTATCTATCTTATGTTTATTAGCCCATACATTTAAGCAGTAATATAAACGTTGCTCATAATTTCCACCTTGAGTACAAAAGATAGAGTCCCTAAAATAGTAATATTCTTCAAGGTGATTTTTATAGTATTCGTCTTCTTGATTTTGTTCATATTCTTTAATTCTTTCTTGTTCTTCTGCTAACCTATCTTTTAGTTTAAGCTTTTCGCTTTTTTTATTTCTATTATCTATTTCTTTTTGCAAATCTGCAATTTTATCAGTTAAAGATGTGAGTTTTTTGTTTAGTTCTTGTAT
>JAJQGV010000122.1 GCA_021200215.1 Ruminococcus sp.
ATATAGCACTAATTGAAAATCTAAAGCATTTTTACTGCTTTCTTGTAGTTTAAAAAATTTTAAAGATACTTTTTTAGATTTTATAGTATTTATTATATCTATCTTAATACTTTCTGAATTTATACTATAAAATAATATTATCTTATCATTAGGAGTTAATTCTTCAACACCTTGAAACCCATTAACATTTACATTTTCATAATCCACTAAAAATATATTCAAAATAATCAACCTTTCTTTTGGAGCATATTCTTTAAAACTTCAACTGCTTGTGATGTTGTATATACATTTGGAATATTATATCCCATAGATTTCAACTTAATAAACACTCTCGATATTTGAGGGACTTGTAAACCTATTTTAACTAATTCATCTGCTCTGTTAAATACTTTCGGAGTATCATCGAAACAGAAAGCCTTGCCCTTGTTCATTACGAGTATTTTATCTGCAAACTCTGCCATATCTTCCATACTATGAGATACTATCAATATAGTAGCATTGGTTTTTTTATGATATTCTTTAATCATGGATAGTATTTGAACTCTACCTAGAGGGTCTAAACTAGCACAAGGTTCATCTAATATTAATACTTTTGGTTTCATAGCCATAACCCCAGCGATAGCTACACGTCTTTTTTGTCCCCCCGATAAATCGAATGGTGACTTTTCTAACAAGTTAGATATTTGTAGCATATCAGCAATTTCAAGTACATATTTTTCCCTATCCTCTTTAGATAGTCCCATGTTTTTCAATCCAAAGGAGATATCCTTAAATACAGTATCTTCAAATATTTGGTACTCAGGATATTGGAATACTAATCCTACTTTAAATCTAACGTTTCGGATATTTTTCTTATCTTCCCAGATATTTTCCCCATCTATAAAGATTTCACCAGATGTTTGTCTTAAAAGTCCGTTAAAATGTTGTATCAAGGTAGACTTTCCAGAGCCTGTATGCCCGATAACTCCAACAATCTCACCTTGATTAATCTCTATATTAACCTTATCTATAGCAGTTTTTTCAAAAGGTGTTCCTATGCTATAAGTATAGGTTAAATCTTGCGTTTTAATAATAGGTTTCAAACGTAACACCTCCAATTATATGATATTAAAAAAGTCCTCTTAAGAAAAAGTATTGCATTAATGATAGAACATCTAAAATAATCATAGGTACTATAAAGCTACTAGATTTTAAATCTACTCTATTAGGTTGTTCTTTATATAGAGCATAGTTAAGAAAGAAGTTCATAACGAACGGCATTATAATTAGAGTATATCCATAGGTTGCAAGTTTAAAGTTAGTTCGTTGTGTTATGGATATTCCAACCCATATTAAACCAAAGTTTATTATAAATAGTACAAAGTTTAAGATTAAACTACTAATGATAAAATCTTTTTTCACACATTAGCCTCCTTATAATAGTTTAACTAACTCATCTATTAGTTCATTTTCGGTTAGAACGTTAGATTTGATATCTATACCCAAACTATGTAATTGATACGCTACTTCAGTAACTTGAGGAACATCTAAACCAACCTTTTTAAGGGTATTGTAATGTGAAAAGATATCTTTAGGAGTACCATCTATTAAGATTTTTCCATCGTTCATAACAACTACCCTATCCGATTGTACAGCCTCTTCCATGTAGTGAGTAATCAATACTATTGTAATGCCATACTCTTTTTTTAATTTTTTTACAGTTTCCATAACCTCAGCACGTCCGCTAGGGTCTAACATAGCTGTAGGCTCATCTAAAACGATATATTTAGGACGCATAGCTATAATTCCTGCAATAGCTATACGTTGTTTCTGTCCTCCCGATAGTTGACTAGGTGCATGAAGTCTATAATCGTACATATTAACTGCCTTTAAGCTACTATCTACACGTTTTCGGATTTCACTAGGTTCAATGCCTAGATTTTCAGGAGCAAAAGCCACATCTTCCTCAACTATTGCAGATACTATCTGATTGTCTGGATTTTGAAATACCATTCCAACCGATTTTCTAATATCGAATAGGTTTTCCTCATTAGATGTATCTAAACCGTCTATAGTAACCTTACCATCTTTAGGGGTTAATATAGCGTTGACCATCTTAGCAAATGTAGATTTTCCACTGCCATTATGCCCCAATATAGAGATAAACTCTCCCTCTTTGATTTCTAAGTTTATACCTTTTAAGATTTCTTTACTACCATAAGAAAAATGAACGTTTTCAGCTTTAATCATAATTAACTAATCCTTTTCCCAAATTGCAGTAGAACCGCATGGAAGTATCAAGTTAGTGTTGTGTACTGGTAAGCCTATCTCATCATAGGAAACCTTGCCACCAAACTTTGATACTATTACCTCTTCCATAATGTAGGCTATCACCGATGGAGATAATCCAGTAGTATAGCTATTAACTATAAAGAATAGTGGAGTATCACTCAATACACCCGTACATAGATTAATTAGGTCATAGATACCATCTTCAAGCTTCCAAACTTCGCCATTTTTACCACGTCCATAAGATGGTGGATCCATGACTATAGCATCATACTTTCTATCTCTGCGAATTTCCCTAGATACAAACTTTTCGCAATCGTCAACTATCCAACGTATAGGCTTGTCCTCAAGTAGTGATAGTTTAGCATTCTCTCTAGCCCAATTTACCATACCTTTAGATGCATCTACATGGCAAACGTTAGCACCAACCTCTGCACACGCAAGAGTTGCTCCACCAGTATATGCAAACATATTCAAAACACTTATAGGTCTGTTAGCCTTTTTAATCTTATTCTGCATGAAGTCCCAATTTACTGCCTGTTCGGGGAATAAACCAGTGTGTTTAAAACCTGTAGGTTTAATCTTAAAGGTTAGATTTTTATAAGACATCTGCCAACTTTCAGGTAACTGAGTATTATAGTTCCACGAGCCACCGCCCTCACTAGACCTATAATATATTGCATTAGCCTTATCCCAGTTTACCCTATGAGGGGTTTTCCAAACTACTTGAGGGTCTGGACGTACCAAAGTATGACCATTCCAATCCTCGAACTTATCCCCATTAGATGTATCTAATAACTTGTATTGTATCCAATCGTGTGAAACTCTCAAAATAAAAACTCCTTTTGTTAAATTATATAAAAATACTGGAACGCCGAGGACGACGTTCCGTACACGGTTATTATAGATTAACCTTAATAGTATTAGCTATATCGTTAGCCATTTGAGTAATCTGTTCTTGATTTTTACCCTCTAACATTACACGGATTAGTGGTTCTGTACCACTTTCACGCACTAGAACTCTACCAGTATCGCCCAAAATATCCTCATACTTTTTAATGCAATCCATAATGATGGAATTTTTATCCCACATACCTTTTTTATCGGCAGTGATTTTTAAGTTTACTAGTACTTGTGGATAACTTTCCATACAAGATGCTAACTCTGATGCTTTCTTACCACTTAACTTTAAGATTTCTAATAGTTTTGCTCCAGATAGTTCACCATCACCAGTGGTAGCGTCATCTAAAAAGATTATATGTCCACTCTGTTCGCCACCGATACTATAGCCATGTTCTAACATATTTTCAAGAACGTATCTGTCACCAACTTTGGTAGTTTCAAACTTGATATCATTTTCTTTAGCAAAAATAGAAAATCCTATATTGGTCATAACTGTAACTACTGCAGTATTATCCTTTAAGATACCTCTTTCCTTATAGGATTTTGAACATATAGCAATCATCTTATCGCCGTCAATTAGATTGCCGTTTTCGTCTACTGCAAGACATCTGTCAGCGTCACCATCGAAAGCAAGACCTATATCACACTTATTAGATTTAACGTATTCCATTAAACTATCCATGTGTGTAGAACCACAACTATCATTGATGTTAGTACCATCAAAATCCTTGTGGATAACGTGAACATTAGCTCCTAACTTAGTAAATAGCTTTTCAGCAGTTACGGAACTTGAACCATTAGCACAATCCAAGGCAACGTTTAGACCGCTTAAATCCTCCTTTATGGTTGAACATACATAGTCAATGTAGTCATCTTTGGCTGTCGGATAGTCTAAAACTCTTCCAACGTTAGTATGTGATACTAACTTAACCTCTTCAGGACTGTCTAATATAAGTCTTTCTATTTCGTTCTCAATGTTATCTGGGAGTTTATAGCCAGTACTTGCAAATAGTTTAATACCATTATACTCCACACTATTATGTGATGCAGATATCATAACACCAGCATCAGCCTTATTCTTACGGATTAAGTACGCTACCGCAGGTGTAGGAACTACTCCCAAACGGACGGCATTAGCACCTACCGAACATATTCCAGATATTAATGCATTCTCTAAAATATCAGAAGATATTCTAGTATCCTTACCTATATATATTGTAGGCTTATGATTAGTAGTCTTAGTTAGTTCTAAAGCAGAGGCTCTGCCTATCTGCATAGCCAATTCACAAGTTAATTCAGTGATTGCAATACCTCTTGCACCATCTGTTCCAAAAAGTCTGCCCATTATAAAAAATCTCCTTAAAATAAAATATAATTTAGATTTAAACATAACTTTCAACATAAGAATATACATCATAGTAATATTAATATATGTAGAAAGTCTATCTAAAACGTGGATATCAACTTAATGTTAGTTGATTATCATCATCTTTAGGGATAAATCCTAAATGCTGATACGCTAACTTAGTAGCACAACGACCTCTAGGAGTTCTTGAAAGGAATCCCAACTGCATTAAATAGGGTTCGCAAACGTCCTCAAGAGTGATAGCCTCCTCACCTATTGCAGATGCTAAAGTTTCTAAACCTGCTGGGCCACCGTTGTACCCTTTAATTAACATAGTTAGGAAACGTTTATCAAGGCTGTCAAGACCAAGACTATCTATTTCAAGTCTATTTAGAGCCATCTGCGATACCTCTTTAGTGATGTTTCCATCGCCAATAACATCAGCAAAGTCACGAACACGCTTTAATAGTCTGTTAGCAATTCTAGGAGTACCCCTTGAACGTTTAGCAATCTCATAAGCACCGTCATAGTCGCACGGAATGTTTAAAAGTTCAGCACTTCTGCGAATGATATCTGTTAGTTGGTCATAGTTGTATAGTTCCAAACGTGAGATTACTCCGAACCTATCACGCAAAGGTGCAGAAAGCTGTCCTGAACGAGTAGTAGCACCTACTAGAGTAAACTTTTTCAAATCTATTCTAATAGAACGTGCTGAGGGCCCTTTACCTATTACTATATCAAGGACGTTATCTTCCATAGCAGGATATAACACTTCTTCTACTACCCTAGATAGTCTATGAATTTCATCTATAAATAGAACATCGTTATCGTTTAAGTTAGTAAGCAAAGATGCTAAATCACCAGCCTTTTCAATAGCAGGGCCAGAGGTTACTCTAATGTTAGACCCCATCTCATTAGCAATAATACAAGCTAGAGTGGTCTTACCCAATCCAGGTGGGCCATATAGTAGTACATGGTCTAAAGGTTCGCCTCTGCGTTTAGAGGCTTCTATATATATAGAAAGATTTTCTTTAACCTTATCTTGACCTATATATTCAGATAAAGTTTTAGGTCTTAAAGAGAACTCTGTATCAATGTCATTTTTTTCATTATATTGTGGAGATACCTCTCTATCTTCAAAGGGGTTTAACTCCATATCAGATTTTTCTATCAAATAAATTCACCTCTAAAGCAATTATTATTTGTTAATTGTTAATTATTAATTAGTAATAGGTTATGTTACATCATGTGTTTAAGGACTTCTCTAATAATATCAGAAGTAGATAAGTCCCCATTTAATCTTTTCACGATTGGTAATATCTCCGATTGAGAGTACCCCAAAGCCATTAAACCTTGTAAAGCGTCCTCAAAGTTAGATGTATTAGTAGGCATATCACCACTTGAAAAACTCTCACCAGTGATAGCAATGTCTTCTTTAGCGATTTTGTCCTTAAGTTCTAGGACTATTCTTTGAGCAATCTTAGTTCCCACACCTTTAGATTTAGATATAGCCTTACTATCCCCACTAGATACGGCTAACACTAACCTTTCTGGAGTTAATTCCGAAAGTATAGAAATTCCAGCTTTAGCACCTACACCATTGACAGATATCAACAACTTAAAACAAGATAACTCTTCTTGAGTTGCAAAACCAAAGAGTTCAATGCTATCTTCTCTAACGCTCATATAGGTATATAAGAACTGTTCCTCATTGATATTCTTTAGTTGTAAAAAAGTATTCTGTGTAATCTTGCAAGAGTAACCCACGCCACCGCACTCTATAACTGCTATGGATTGCTCTTTATATATTAAGATACCCTTTAAAGAGTATATCATAGTATCACCTCAAATTAGTATTAATAGTATTGGAAAAATGCCCATGACAGATAGCTACTGCTAAAGCGTCAGCAGTATCATCGGGTTTTGGAACGCATTTCAACTTTAGAAAGTTTCTAGTCATCTCCATAACTTGATGCTTTTCAGCTTGACCATATCCTGTGATAGCTTGTTTAATCTGTAAAGGTGTATACTCATATATTGGTATGTCCCTTTGAGATAATGCAAGTAGTATAACCCCTCTAGCTTGAGCAACATCTATTCCCGTCTTATGGTTGTTAGTAAAGAATAGTTTTTCAATGCCTACACATTCAGGAGAGTAAGTATCTATAATGGATAACATATCATTATATATAGTAGATAGCCTTCTATGAAAGACCATATCCGCAGGAGTAGTAATAGCACCATATCCAAGAGGTTTAAAATTATAGCCATCATAACTTACTACTCCATAACCCACGATTGCGTAACCAGGGTCTATGCCTAAAATCCTCAAAACAGAATGCTCCTTTGTGTGTTTGATTATAATATTATATCACACATTGAACAATAGTTCAAGATTTTTTAAGAATTATATTGCTCAAAGATATACACATAAGTAACCTATCTTTTGTTTCAACACGTATTGACAAAACACGTACAGTATGCTATAATAGTATTATAAAATTAAGGAAGTGAAAAGATGACCTCAAAAGAACTCGAAAGGTTGATAAATAATGATGGTTGGATAATTGACAGCACTCGAGGGTCACACAGACAATATAAACATCCTACCAAAAAAGGAGAGGTCACTATTCCATGACACAAAGGTGATATTCCTAAAGGAACTTTAAACTCAATACTTAAACAAGCAGGACTTAAATAGTACTTGCTTAATAATATATCAAAAGGAGGCTTGCAATATGTTAAGTATATATCCAGCGTGTTTCTACGAAGAGGAAAATGGACAGTATAGCGTTATATTCCCTGATTTAAACCATTTAGCAACCTTTGGAGATAATCTAACCGATGCTATGGAAATGGCTATTGATTGCCTTGCTGATTATATATATAGCGTTAAACTAAGCAATGAAGAGATTCCTAAAGCATCTAATATTAAAGATATTGACATAGATTCAGAGTATAACGAGTACAAGAGTGCATTCGTTAATATGGTATCTGTAGATGTTGAGGAATATGCCAAAAAGCATTTTACTAAATCGGTGAAAAAGACACTAACCATACCATCGTGGCTAAACGAAAAAGCTATAGAAGAGAATATCAACTTTTCGCAACTGTTACAAGACGCATTAAAGGAACGTTTGAAGTTATCATAATATGTAAGTGTGTTAGTATGTTGTAAAGTTCGCATTAGATAGATATAGAATAAAAAAAATCCCTATACTATGAAAGTATAGGGATATAATATACAATATCAAAGAATTAATCTATACCTAGTAGAACCTTCTTAAGAGATAATAAGTCATTGCTCTTAACTTCATTGTCACCGTTCATATCGGAGTTTGTAAAGTTAATTTCACTCTCTTCAGACAAGCCTAATAGATACTTCTTAAGTAGAAGTAAATCGTTAGATTTAACGCTACCATCGGAGTTGACATCACCTAGTAGAACATCTGTAACTATAATTGTGGTAGTAATTGTAGTATCAATAGTAGTATCTGTAGTCGTATCAGTAGTAGTGATAGTAGTATCTGTAGTCGCATCAGTAGTAGTGATAGTAGTATCTGTAGTCGTATCGGTAGTCGCATCGGTAGTAGTGATAGTAGTTTCAGTACCAACAGAGCTTAATGGTATAGCATATAGACCGTACATAGTAGCACTACTAGAAGTAGCACTTAAATATAGATTATCTATATCACTTAAAGCACATTCATTAGAATCTAGTATACTCATCATATCTTCATAGGTAAAGTAAGCGATAAAGTCATCACTGCTATCAGATGTTACTCTATACCAACCCTCTGTAGCAGATTCTTGAAGTACTAGCTCAACATCGGAAGTAGAATCATATACCAAAGCGAACTTGTAGTTTTCATTTAGATATTCTGCCCAATCAGATACAGCAATGTTGCCCCATAATCTTATAGTCTTGCCACTTTCCACCTTATATAGTTCAACCCAACTATCTTCTATAGGTATATTATCCCAAGAGAATGTAGGTGCTTGATATTCTTGATACTCTGGTAGAACGTAATCAGTAACTCCTACAGTATCCATCATAGCTTTAAGAACGTCGGCAGAGTTTGGATAGATAGTGTTAGTTAATCTGTAGATGTAACCATGAGCCTCACCAGTACCATTTGCAGATACATTATTATCCCAAAGTACACATGGAATGCCATACTGTTCAGCATTACTTAAGTAACACTTAGCCCACTCCACACGGTCAGCAGTATTTTCAAAGTCAGATGCACTAAATTCACCAATGATTATTGGAACACCCTTACTTTCAGATACCTCATTTAAACTGCTAAATAGGGATTGCAAATTACTTTCATAATCTTCACCCCAACCGCTCTTACCTGGGAACTCATGATTAGCGTATTCACTAGTATCCATAGTAAAGAAGTATGGAGAGTATGCGTGTACAGATATTGCTATGTTGCCATCACTTGATGAAATAGATAGACTATTTAAAGCATCAACATCAGAAGTTGCAACGTAAGCAGGTATCATAAGAAGTCTTTCCTTGTTATTTTCGGAATCGGTGCTATTTCTAACGGTGTTTATAAACTGTCTGTTTAGAGTATTTATGTAAGCCCAAGAGTAACCATTATCTTCGCTGCCGTTACCCCATTCACTAACTTCAGAACTACCAGTTTGACGAGGTTCGTTCATACCCTCAAAGATTAAATGTTGGTCATAATCCTTAAAGGTATAAGCAATCTGTGACCAGACATTGTTAATATACTTACTAGCAGTTGCTAAAGTTTCATCTGTGAA
Organism: Ruminococcus sp.; assembly: GCA_021200215.1. GTDB lineage: Bacteria > Bacillota > Clostridia > Oscillospirales > Ruminococcaceae > UBA5884. The sequence goes on from JAJQGV010000122.1 coordinate 9,296, forward strand.
CTCTGAAACGTTAATAATACCCTGTTCATGGTGAAGATTTAATATTACGAACATATCTTCTTCATAAGCCCAATCCACTACCTGTTTAACGTAATCGAGCCAAGTTTGGTCAATCTCATAAGCACCAGTAGTTTCGTTTATTGAAACGTGCTGATACCATGTAGTAGGTATACGTATGGTATTGAATCCTGCATTCTTTACGGTTTGGATTAGTTCCTTAGTAGGTTCAGGATTTCCCCAAGTAGTGGCAAACTTACTAGGTGCAACATCGATAGTATAACCTTCGTTATAACTATCTAAAGAGTTACCTAAGTTCCAACCGATAGTCATCTGCGATACTATCTCATCAGCAGTAAGGTTCGACAACGCCGATACCTTATTTACTTGAACAGAATAGTTAGAAATCTGTCCAAATACGCACATAATTGATAGCATACACGCTAGTGATGTAAATACTGCTATCAATCTTTTTCGTAACAACATATTAAAAAACCTCCTTTTTAATAACAATATAATATAACACGTTTGTTACAATATTATTATATATCATGTATGATATCCTTGTCAATAAGATATCTTTAAAAGTCTAGTAAAATTTATGTACATATATAACTAAAGGTACTATCTGTCCTTATTAACGAACCAATAATAGAATGGAATGGTAGCTAACCACAACGCAGATATATCTACCGCATTAGTTAAAAACATTCCAAATAGCACAAGCATTATTGCAAGTATGGGATATCCAAAGTAGTTTGGATTTCTCTTTTGAACAGCCTTAACAAAAGTATAGTATAACGGAATACCTAATATGGAAATTCCCATTAGATATTCAGCACCATACGAGAAATCACTAAATACTATAGCTAATGCTATGCCTATTGCATATATCGGAAAGGTATATAATCCCTTATAAGATATCTTAAACTTGGCCATTAACCTTTCAAACCAATTGATAAACTTATTACTTGTATATGGTGGAATGTATGGTTGTTTCTTCTTCCTCTTTTTTTTAGAATATCTGGAACTTTGATGATTATTAGAATCGTTAGAAGTAGGAATGTGTGTAGATATTATAGGATTACTCTGCCTATAGGCAGTACTCATTTGATTAATATCATTATAGTTAGGCTCTTGGTATGGTGGGGGTTCTACACCGTTTGGATATACCTCACTTTCTAAACTATCCTTAGGGTAAACTACTCTCTTACTAGAGGTGTTATCGAACATATAGTTAAGTTCGTCATCTTCCGACTTAGTCAACCTAATGGTTGAAGCGTTTATATCACTAGAACTATGCGGATATGTTGTATTTTTAAAGGTTTTAACATCTATACCAAGAAGTTCATCTAAGGATACCCTATATAGGTTGGATAGTTGTATTAAGTTATCCGTATCAGGAGAAGCCTCTCCACGTTCCCATTTAGAAACGGCTTGCCGACTTATTCCCAACCTTTCAGCCAACTCTTCTTGAGAAAGATTATTCAGTTTTCGTAACTTTAATAGCTTGTTAGCTACTTCCAAATTCATAGTAAAATCAAATCCTTTGTAATATATTTTAGATTAATCTTTTTTAGAAAAGTACCAATAGTAGAATGGTATGGTTGCAAAGAACATCAAAGATAGTTTGTAGCTAATAAGGTATCCAAAGATAATAAATAATATAACAGCAACTACTGGATAACAGAATATCATTGGATTTTTCTTCTTAAGGGCTGTAATTAAAGTATAGTACAAGGGAATGGTTAAAAACCACAACCACGATAGATTAAATCCAATTAAGTATCCATGTGTAAAGAACATAATCAATGCTACTACTGGATAACAGAATATATATAGATTCCTTTTTTCTAAGCATTTTATGGTAGTATAGTACAGTGGAATGGTTAAAAACCACCCCCATGATATATCAAAACCTATTAAATATCCAAAGATAAAGAATAATCCCGTAGCTATTGCATAGCAAGGAAATAGATATAACCATCTATATGACATACCATGCCTATACATAAAGTTTTCGAGGGCATCAGCTAAGGTATCTAAAAAGCTAAAAGGATTGGTAACTGTCTTACTAGTATATGCAGTAGTCACTCCTTGAGGGGTTATCTGTGGTTCAGATATTACTGCCATATAACTATTAGAATTAAACTCATTATGCTTATAAGTTGAAGTAGATTGACTGTAAGTATCTTCATGTGCAGATTTATCTTCAGGCTTGGTTAAGCTTATGGTATTCTTGTTGTATAGTTTTATATCCACATTAAGTAGTTCATCTAAAGATATATTGTATAGCTTAGCAAGTTGTATAAGATTGTCTGTATCGGGAGAAGCCTCTCCACGTTCCCATTTAGAAACGGCTTGCCGACTTATTCCTAACTTTTCAGCCAAACCTTCTTGTGATAGGTTATGTTGTTTTCTTAAAGTTAATAGCTTATTAGCAGTTTCGATGGTCATAGTAAAAATCAAATCCTTTCCAAAAAGTAGTTTTTTTCTTAATGATATCATACTACCATAGAATCCTTTTGAGTGCAATACATTCTAATTTACATACCCACATTATTATATTATTAAGTAAAGGAAACCATCGGTTGCAAAGGCGAATCTATGTAATTTATCTATAACTTTCCATGTTTTCTTAGGTTATCTTCCTTTAAGATTCTACCCTCACGCAAAAGATTTTTCATCATTTCTGGATTATTTTTCTCCAATGCGACCTTATATTCTTGTAGATTTTTTAGTAGTATATCTATCTCATCTATTAGGCATTCACGATTAGAAAAGAATAGTTCTGTCCACATATCCTCGTTGACGGTAGCGACTCTAGTCATATCTTGAAAACTTCCGCCACTGAATCCAAACTCAATCGCCATAGTAGGACTCTTAACGTACGCATTAGATACTACGTGTGCCAACTGTGAAGTATATGCAATAACCTTATCATGGTCGAAAGGGGTCGAATAGATAATTCTACCAAATCCAATATCTTTAGCTAGTTGAACCACCTCATCTAAGGATTTCTTATCGGTATCTTCTACGGGAGTCACTATAAAGTTAGCTCTTTGAAACAAATCCGCATTAGAGTTATCAAAGCCATAGCGTTCCTTACCTGCCATTGGGTGAGTTCCTACAAAGTTTACACCACAAGACTTTAAAATGTTATGAGTATCTATTGCAAGTTGACCTTTTACACCACAAACATCGGCAACTATTGAATCTTTTTTAAAGTTTATAGCATTATCCTGCATAAACTTAAAGGCATTATCTGGTGGAGTACAAACTATAGTCATATCAGCGATTTTTAAAGTATCTGCAACAGCATCTATAGCATTGCAATCAAGAGCTTTTTGAAGTGTAATCTTATTTCTACCATATCCTAAAACTTCGTGATTAGTATACTTCTTGATAGCCTTACATACAGAGCCACCAATTAAGCCTAAACCAATTATTGTTATTTTCATATTAAAGTAAATCCTCCTAAATTTAATTCCTAATTGAATAGTACATAATGTAATTGTACCACACTTACACATCAATTTCAACAGATATATAAATATAAACGCTATAAATTAATTAAAATTACCGAAAAAATAGTATCATGAATAGTACTTTTGACGATTGATAAAATATACTCTTTATGATATAATATACTTGTATTGATTTTAAGGAGGGTTTTTATTATGAAAAATGTATTAGTTACAGGAGGCTGTGGCAGAATAGGTGACCATACTTGCTCAGGGTTGATAAAGAAAGGTTACAACGTAATCGCAATGGATACAGAACTTAGTGATTACAACAATGGCAAAGAAAACTTTAAATTTATATCATGTAAGGAAAGTATTACAGATGCTTTAAAGTATATATTTGAAAACTTTAAGCTAGATGCTATAGTACATCTAGCTTGTACAGCAGACAACGATATGGGGCCTATATTCACTGAAGAACAATCTAAGATTAGTACCGAATATGATAGAAATCTATTTCACATGGCTGTAGAGATAGATGTACCTCAGTTCATATTGATTAGTACCAACCAAGTATATCAAAAGGTAAAAACTAGAGAACCTCTTAGAGAGGTAGATAGCGATATTAAACCTATTACTAACTACGGAAAGATGAAACTTCAATCTGAAAAAAATTTAATTGCAGAAAGTAAACGTAGTAAGAATATGGCTATAGCTATTGCTAGAGTACCTCAAGTATACTCTTTAGACTTCTATGACAACCTAACCTCTAAGATTCGTGACCCAAAAGATAAGTCTTACTTTATATATCGCCAAGGTGACTACGGATTTCAAATGTGTTGCATACATAACCTAGTGGAGTTCATTCTATGCTATATTAATCAAGCAGAAGATAAATCTGATTCAGATATATTTAACGTATGCGACACCTTATTAACTTCTGCCTCGGATATTATAAAGTTTATGAAAGAAAACTATCGTATTGGAGTAGTTTTACAACGTTCAGAACCTAAAGACAATCCATTGACTAGGCTAAAATCTAAAATAGTAAGTAACGAGGAAAAAACTAACTACAGATATTTAGACTTCGACACCATACTAAGCAACATAATGTTAGACAACAGAAAAGCTAATAAAATATGTCCATTTAGATGGAATATAAACAATACTAAGTAATTTTTACACGAAAGGATTTTTTAATCAATGAAAAGCTTTAAAAGAACCCTATCTATAATATCCATAGTAGCTTTGACTACATTTTTTAATGCGTGTGGAACATCTTCTGAAAGTGTAAACAACAAAGACCTTGACCAAGCTACTCGTGAGGAGATAGCATCTATAGTAGCCGAAGAGCCTCTATTAACTGGAGAACTTGAAAATAAGACTATAAAATGGTTAGGTAACTGGGATATTAATCCCGACTCTACTGGTAAGAACGTTCCCATTGAACTAGCAGTGTTTCAAGAACGTTATGGCGGTGAGATAGAATCTAAGATAGTAGCATGGTCACAACGTTTTGACAGCTTAGCAAATGCTATCAATGGTGATGAGGGCATAGACTTCTTCTCTGCTAGTGATTTCGATGCTTTCCCTAAAGGTGTGGTTAAGTCCATGTTCGTTCCAGTAGATGATTACATTGACTATGATAGTGAACTTTGGACAGACGTTAAAGATATCAACGATGCCCTAATGTGGAATGGCAGTCACTACATTATATGCAATCAAGTTACTGGTGACAATGATGTAATTATCTACAATAAGGATACCATAGAAGAGTTTAATCTTGAAGACCCTTATGAACTATATCTAAATGGTGAATGGACTTGGGATAAGATGGAGGAAATGCTACTTGAATACGTGGACGAAAGCGAAGAACAGTACGGCTTAGATGGTTGGTCTTTTGAAGCAGGTATATCTAAAACTACTGGTGTAGCATATGTGGGTCTTGAAGATGGTAAATTAGTCAACAACCTAAGAAACTCTGACCTTGAAAGAGTTCAACTATATATGCAAGATATGTATGATAAGGGTTTATTCCTAAATAAAGAGGATTTCGGTTGGTCGGAACAACCTCAATTCATAGGTGAAGGTAAGGAATTATTCTACCCAGGTGGATTGTATAACCTATACACTACTTCAGACCAATGGAAGGCTACATTCGGTGAAAATGTATTCTTTGTACCTCTACCTAAAGACCCTAATGCCGATGAGTACTATATCCCTGCAGGTTTAGATGGATATTTAATGGTTCGTGGTGGACACAATCCAGAGGGTGTTGCAAAGTTCGTAGAGTGTAAACGTGCTACTCTTATGAACGACAAAACTATCGAGTTGGCTAATGAACAACTCTTCACTGAGTATGATTGGACTCAAGAAATGTACGATATGAAGTTTGAACTAGACCGTTTAGCTAGTGAAAATCCAGTATTCGATTTCTATACGGGTGTTAGTACCGACCTAACTAACATCTTAGACAGTGGTCAATCAGGAATTAGAGTATCAACGGGTGGCGAGGTTACATGGGCTCAAGCCGTTGAAGCTAACTATGACGCCGTAGATATACTAATTCAAGAAGTAAACGATGCTATCATTGAGTAGGTTACTATTCTATATCAAAGTCTATTATTCTAAACCATAAAGGTTAGAACTCTACACCATAAGGAGAAAATCTATTGACTTTTATGCATACTTTAAGTATAATCTTAATTATGATAAATATCTACAAAATATTACATAGGAAGTTGCAACAACCTTTAAATCTTTATAATATTTAGGAGGTCTTCAAGTTGGAAGATTTAATCAAAAAGTATGAGTTGGAATTGATAGTTTTAAAATCTAGAGTTAGTGCCTTAGAGGGTATAATAGAACTACTAGGAGAAGTGCTAAATGGCAAAGAATAAAAGAGTAGATATCTTTAATGACTACCACCTAGATGAGGAGATTAATAAAACATACTTTAATAACTTACATTCTAGTGGAGGTAGTTTAGATAAGGCTAGGTCTAAAATGTATCAAGTTATGAAAGATGAACTGAATGAGAATCAAGCACAAGTTCTAAAGATGTATTATTTCGATAACTTGAAACAAAAAGATATTGCTAGGCTACTACAGAAAGACCAATCCACAGTATCACGAACCCTAAAACGTGCAAAGAATAATCTAGCTAAGATATTAAAGTACTTTATCTAAGTTAAATATGATATTTGTTAAACGGAACGCCGTCCTTTCGACGTTCCGATATATTATCTAATATGAGGAAAGGATATACCTTACTATATGAATACTCCAATACACGATTTCTTAACACAGTATTCAAATGCTGAAACTCTACGACTACATATGCCAGGACACAAGGGCAGATACTATCCACACGATATAACCGAAGTTAAAGGTGCAGATAGTCTATTTGAGGCAGATGGAATAATTGCAGAAAGTGAAAAGAATACCTCTAGGCTATATGGAACTAAAGCTACATACTATAGTACTGCTGGAAGTACTTTAAGCATACAAGCAATGCTATTTATTGCAAAAAAAGATAACAGAAAAATGTATGCACTACGTAACGTACATAGAAGTTTTTTAAACGCTTGTGTGCTGTTAAACATATCGGTAAGATGGATATATCCAAACTACGAAAATACCATAATAAGCGGAAGTATATCTACAGATGCTATTGAAAAGGTTCTATCTATTGATAGTTCACCTAAGGCATTATATATAACATCGCCAGACTATTATGGAATGGTAGCCGATATAGAATCCATTGCAGAAGTATGCCACAGATACAATACCATTCTACTAGTGGATAACGCACATGGAACACTATTAAACTTTTTAGACATTAACATACACCCAATACATTTAGGTGCAGATATGTGCAGTGATAGTGCTCATAAAATGTTGCCAGTATTAACAGGTGGTGGATATTTACACATAAATAATAAAAAATATGTGCCTTTGGGTAAGGTCGCTATGAGTTTCTTTGGTTCTACAAGTCCGTCTTACCTAATAATGGAAAGTTTAGACCTATGTAATAGGTATATATCTGAAAATTTGCAACAAGATATATCAAGGGTAATCAATAGCATTGAAAGAGTAAAACATCACTTTAAGGATAGATTCTGTTTTGCAGACTCTAAAGAACCTTTACATCTAACCTTTCTAACGTGGAAAAGGCATCAAAATGGACTACAACTAGCCGACAACCTTAGAAAGTTCAACATAGAATGTGAATATGCAGATGCTCAAAGTGTAGTACTACTATTTTCGCCATTAGATGATGATATCACCTTTAAAAGGCTGTTCAACGCTTTAGATAGTATAACACTATCAACTTACTTTCAAGATATGGAAACTGTTAAGCTACCAAGGTTAGAAAGTAAAATATCTATGCAAGATGCAGTATTTACAGAGAGCGAAACTATATCGATAGATGACGCCTTAGGAAGAGTATGTGCAGAGATAAAGATTCCATGCCCACCAGCCGTACCCATTGCAGTTAGTGGCGAGGTAATCTCAAAGGAATGTATTAAAATTTTTAAAAACTATGGAATTAAATCTATAAATGTGGTAAAATAATAGTTGATAGTTAAATCTACATTATTACTAATTAGATACGGAGGTTCTTTATGAAACTAATATATGCAATCGTTAATGATGAGGATACTAACAGAGTGGCTAACGCTTTAGTAAAAGAAGGATTCTATGCTACTAAACTACCATCTACGGGTGGATTCTTAAAGGCAGGTAATACTACTTTCTTAATAGCTACAAATGATGATAGAGTCGATAAGGCTATTGAGGTTATAAAAACTAAGGCTAAAAAGAGAAAGAAGTTTGTACCATCTACCATAGATAGAGAGGTGGATTTTCCTATAGAAGTAGACGTTGGCGGAGCTACCATAATGGTTACTGATATTCAACGCTTTGAAAAAATTTAAAGGTGGTATCGGCATTGGAGATATTCGGTAATAAGAACGTAACGGAAAAGATATCATGTATGTTAAACAGTGGTAGACTATCACATTCATTTTTGCTGTATGGAGAAAAAGGATTGGGTAAAAAGACTCTAGCTAAGTACATAGCTATGAAACTCTTATGTTCTAATGAAAAATCTCCATGTGGAGAATGCTTTCACTGTAGGAACATAATAAACAATACCCACCCAGACGTTATATGGGCTGAACACTCTGGAAAGACTAACTCTATAGCTTCTGACACAGTTAGAAAAATCTGTAACGATGTAAGTATTAAACCTAACTACACTAAAAAGATATTCATATTCGGCGATGCTGACATTATGAACAGCACTGCTCAAAACATACTGCTTAAGTCTGTAGAAGAGCCACCTGAATATGCTTACTACATCTTCACATCTAAGGCAAAAGATACCTTCTTACCTACAATACTATCGAGGGTGGTTTCAATAAACGTAACAGAATGTTCTGACAAGGAATGCATTAACGCATTAAGTTCTATGAACTATACTCAAGAACAGATATACGAGGCTATAGGGTGTTTTCATGGCAATATAGGTAACTGCATTGACTATCTTAATAAAGGTGAACTATACACCTCAGTTGAGATAGTTAAACAGTTCAATAGTTCTATACTAAATAGAGATGAGTATGAACTCTTAAAAGTATTTACACAGTTAAACGGCAACAAGGATTTAACTAAAAAGACACTATCTATTATAGACAAGCACATTAGAGATGTTATAGCAGTCAAGATTAGTTGTAATACTCCTGCAGGTTGTTACTTTGAGGGTGCTAAGCTTTTAGCTCAAAGACTATCCATACAATCTTGCCAAAATATGCACCTTGATATATACAATGCACTTAACGATATAGATAGTAACGTAAATATTAACCTTATAATAGCATCGCTATGTGGGAATATTATTACTAACGTATAATTACGGTTTTTTAGAAAGGATTTTTTATATAATATGAATGAAGTTGTAGGTGTTCGCTTTAAAAAAGTGGGCAAAGTATACTATTTTAGTCCAAAAGGAATGCATTTAGATGTTGGCACTAAGGTTATTGTAGAAACATCTAGGGGTATAGAATGTGGTGAAGTAGTTATATCTAATAAGCAATATGATGATATTACTTCACCTATAAAAGAGGTTATTAGAGTGGTAACTCCAAAAGACTTAGTTGTGATACAGAATAACAAGAAAAAAGAAAAAGATGCTTTTAAAATCTGTGAACAAAAAATAGCTTACAGAAAGTTAAACATGAAGTTAATAGACGTTGAATGTACTTTCGATAACAACAAGCTACTATTTTATTTTAGTGCAGAAAATCGTGTGGACTTTAGAGAACTAGTTAAAGACTTAGCTGCTATCTTTAAGACTAGAATAGAACTACGTCAAATAGGTGTGCGTGATGAGGCTAAGTTCTTAGGGGGTTTAGGTATATGTGGTAGAGAGTTTTGTTGTAAGAACCATCTAGGAGATTTTCAACCCGTATCTATAAAGATGGCTAAAGAACAAGGACTCTCTTTAAATCCCACTAAGATATCTGGTACTTGTGGAAGGTTAATGTGCTGTTTAAAGTATGAACAATCGGGATATGAAGAACTTTTGAAAGTTACTCCAAAGGTTGGAGCATTAGTTAAGACTCCTAACGGCAAGGGTTACGTCGAAGAAGTTAATCTGTTGACTGGAAAACTAAAGGTAAAGGTTGAAAATAATGATATCCCAGCAATATTTGACAACAAGGATATAATCTTAATAAAAGATGCAGAGATTAAAGTGAACAAAGAAGAGTTAAAAGCTCTTAAAGGTCTTGAAGATAAATAGTTATCAATGAGAGGGTGTTTATTGTGAGTAGATTAAGAACGAAAATTTTAGGCTATGTATTCGCATTCGGTATTATTAGTTGTAGTGTAGTTCCATATGTGAATAACGACTTAGACATATATGCAGGAGAACTATTAGGTCAAACCAACTTCGATGATGGTGTAGGATTGCCTTGGCACATATGCGAAACTGCACCCGCTGAGATGGAATTTGAAATTAGTGACGGAGTATATAAGATTACTATAGTAAATTCAGGTGGAGCATCTAAGGGTGGTGAGGATAGATGGGATTGTCAATTTCGCCATCGTAACTTAACTATAGAGGCTGGTCATACCTATACCGTAAAGTACACTGTAACCGCTACTAATAGTTGTTCAATATACTGTAAAATCGGTGATATGGACGAACCATTCACTGAAGATTTAGCAGGTACTAACAATGACTATCAGCTAACATGGTTGACAGCCAATCAGCCTCTGACGGTAGAAACTACCTTCACAGCTAACAGAACCGCCAACGTAGAATGGGCATTCCATATCGGTGGCGATTCCGTACCCGATGGTACTGTGTTCACATTCGATAATATGTCACTTACAGACCCACAATATACTGCTCCACCCGAAGAAGAGGATTGGAACAGAGCCGATATCTTAGTAAATCAAGTGGGGTACTATCCAAACTACGATAAGCAAGCCACTTTACTATCTGACGATACTAACCCTATAGAATTTTATCTTAAAGATGCTAACGGAACTACCGTATATACGGGAAAATCCACATACTTCGGTGAAGATGAGGACAGTGGCGATACCGTCCATATCTTAGACTTCTCCGACTATACTCAAGAGGGCGAATACTATCTTGAAACTAGTGATGGCAAAAAAAGTTGGAACTTTCAAATAGGAACTGAACTGTATGCAAATATGCTCTATGATAGCTTAAACTACTTCTATCAAAATAGAAGTGGCATAGACATTGAAAGTCAATATATATCTTCGGGTGATACTAATGCATTAGCTCGTTCGGCAGGACACAATCCCGATAATGCCACTACTGAACTAACTTGGGGATATACCGACAGCTATTCCCTAGATGTAACTGGTGGTTGGTACGATGCTGGTGACCATGGTAAGTATGTAGTCAATGGAGGAATATCCTTGTGGACTATGCAAAATCAGTATGAAAGAGCAATTACATTAGATAGTGTAAACGAGGACATATATGGCGATGGAAGTATGAACATTCCTGAAAGTGGAAATGGCTACCCTGACCTATTAGATGAAGCTCGATATGAACTTGAGTTTATGTTCAAAATGATAGTTCCAGAAGGCTATAAGTATGCAGGTATGGTACACCATAAAATCCATGATGATAAATGGACTGCTTTAGCTACTGCTCCGTCTGAAGATACTAAGAATAGAATCTTAAAACCACCAACTACCACAGCTACTTTGAATCTGTCTGCTTGTTCGGCACAAGCATATAGGCTATGGAAGGGCATAGATGACGAATTTGCCAATAAATGCCTTGAAGTAGCTAAGAGTACCTACGAAAAAGCTAAAGAGTTTCCTAATATGTATGCTCCATTAGATGAGGCTATAGGTGGAGGTGCTTATGGCGATACTGATGCTACAGATGAGTTCTATTGGGCATCATGTGAGTTGTATCTAGCTACTGGTGATAGTCAATACTACGATGATATGAAAGCATCTAGCCACTTTTTAGAAGTTCCAACTAGCTTAAACGGTGGCGAGGACATTGGAACTGTTGGCTCTATGGATTGGGGAAACACATCAGCATTAGGAAGTCTATCACTTGCACTAGTAGAGGGAAGTTTGCCATCTAGTGACCTAGATACCGTTAAGAGTAACATACTATCGGCGTCAGACTATTACATAGATTTAGAAAGTTCTCAAGGGTATGGAATACCTTTGGCACAGTCTGAAATGCTCGTATCTGCTGGAGATGAAAGTACTAAGATTACTGGATATCCATGGGGTTCAAATTCATTCGTAGTAAACAATGCTATAATCATGGCATATGCCTATGACCTATCTAATGATATTAAGTATATGAACGGTGTGTACTCTGCTTTAGACTATATCCTAGGAAGGAATCCGTTAGACTACTCATACGTTACAGGCTATGGATACCATGCCGTACAGAATCCACACCACAGATATTGGGCAAACCAAACTGATGATACTTATCCATCTGCACCTGCTGGAGTCTTAGTAGGTGGAGCAAACTCTGGACTTCAAGACCCTTGGGTAAAAGGCTCAGGTTGGTTAGTCGGTGAGAGAGAACCTCAACTATGCTATATGGATAATATAGAAGCATGGTCTACTAACGAATGTACTATCAATTGGAATTCACCACTAGCATGGATAACAGGATTCATGACCGTAGATGGCAACAAAGACAAGGTTCAAGCCACTGCATTGAACTCTAACCCACAAGATAATTCAGATACTACAGAAACTACTATTCAAGATGGTAATGACTCAACCGATGATACTACCAGTACTCAAAACAGTTTGGAAGATGGTTCTAATAGCATTGATACTCAAGCCAACGATAACTCTAAGAATAGCAATGAAAGTTCCTTTGGTGATACTCTAATGAAGATTTTTGCAATCATAGGTGCAGTATTTGTGGGTGGTCTTGCTTTAGTTGGTGCTATAAGTGTAATAAAAAGATTAATTCCTAAGAAAGGTGATAAAAAATAATATGAACGTTACTGTAAATGGAAAGATACTCTCTATAGATTTTGAAACCACTAAAACTCTAAAGGAAAGGCTCTTTTCTAATGCCGATATTACTATATTGAATGGTTTTCAAACCGTTGAAGATATCCCATTAAAAGATGGTGATACCATAAACTATATTAAAAAGGGAACTATGCCACCTTTAAATGAACTCGAAACCATGATATCCTCTAGGCATACACCAAAAGTATATAACGCTTTAAAATCTGTAACGGTAGCTATAGATACTTTAGATATAGTTGCATCTTACTTAATACCTATAATGGCAAGGTTAGGAGTAGGTACTATATTAGTTCCAACCAATGTCACCATATCTCAGGAGATAATATCTAAAGGGGATTTTATTGAAAAAGACTTAAACTTAAACTACTTTGATATTCTAAAAGAAAAGATATCTAATATAAATCCATTCGTCAAGATTGAACCCCTAAAGGATAACTATAACATTTTAGTAACTAGGTTTAACGAACACAACAACGTTGACAGACCTACAATATATTACAACTATGGCAACGATGCTAACGATATAATCACAAAAGAACTTTCTAACGATAGATACTTTTGTGGTTGCAAAAATACCATCAATGATGTTACTCCAACGTATAGTATGGTAGTATCGGGACATATTGCTAACTTGATAGTTAATCTTACAGTATAACTTAATGCAACCTCACAAAGAATCCCATCTTTTTAGATGGGATTCTTAACATATTCTAACAACTTAATTCTTTCATTTTCTATATTATCTTTCATAACTTCATCTAATAGATAGTTTAAAGTATCACCTATATTTTTTCCCTTAATGCCTAACAGCTTTAAATCGTTGCCGTTTATAGCTAAATCTTTTAAGGATATGCATTCATTGTTATATAATATATCCATAGCTGTTCGTTTAACATAGCCAATATGATTAATTCTTTCACGGCAAAATTCAAACTTAGCCATAGCATCGGCAGTTTGAACACTTAGCAGTTCAAAGAAGGTTTCGCTTCCCCATGAAGATAATGCTTTCTTTATGTCATATTTTGAGTTAAACTCATCATCATGATGATATACTAATGATGTAACTCGTTTAATGGTAGCATTATCATACTTTAGCGATTTTAATACATTTTCAGTGATAGTAGCTCCCACATGAGCATGGTTAAAAAAGTGACCATTTCCTTTACTATCCAAAGTAAAAGTTTTAGGTTTACCAATATCATGTAAGAACATAGCTAACCTAACGGATAATATCTTAGGAGAGTTTTTAACCGATACAACCATATGTTCCCAAACATCATACTTATGATATTTAGAATGTTGATTGAACCCTATACATTCAGAAATCTCTGGTATTACAGTAGATATTACATCGCTATATTGCATAAGTACGTTATAAACATTATCTCCCATGATTAATTTGTTCAACTCTACGGCTATTCTCTCTACAGATATTTTTTTTAAAGTATGTTTAAGATTGTGTATCATATAGGAAGTGCCATCTTCTATTGAGAAACTTAGTTGAGAAGAGAATCTAATAGCACGAAAGATTCTCAAAGCATCTTCTGAAAATCTACTCTGTGGATTACCCACGCACCTTATGAGCCTATTGTTTAAATCTTGTAGACCAAAGAACTCATCTACTAGGTTACCATTACCGTCATATGCCATAGCATTTATGGTAAAGTCACGCCTAGATAAATCATCTTTTAGGTTGCTAGTATACTCAACGGTATCTGGGTGGCGACCATCGGAATATGTTCCATCTATGCGATAGGTAGTAATCTCAACGGGATTCTTTTCAACCACTACGGTAACCGTTCCATGTTGTAGACCAGTTTCTATAGTATGAAAATCTTTAAAAACATTTAATATTTGAAAAGGCTTAGCATTGGTAGTTATATCGAAGTCATGAGGGATTCTGTTAAGCAAGAAATCTCTAACGCAACCGCCTACTATGTAAGCCTCGTACCCATGATTATTAAGAGTGTTAAGCACCGTATTAACATATGTTGGTAGTAAATACATAAAAAATCCCCTCTTTTGATAAGTATAGTCTAGTAAGCTAAAACTATTCTGCAATCGTTTCTGCGAGTGTAAACTTTTTAGAACAAGCTAATCCTAAAAATAGACATATGTATGGCATAATACTGATTGCATTCACACTAAAGAAACTCATAATGCAGAAAGCTATTATAGATACAAATATTCCTTTAAAGATAATACTATCGTTAAGCCTATGAGATATCTTAACTATGGCATATACTAAAGTAGCAATGTAGAATATCAAGGCAGGGATACCCATAGTTACAGCAACTTGCAGATAGTTATTATAGACTAGGTCGAAACCATTGTTTATATATGTAGTACTATCAAGATTACCTAGTTGAGTATATATTAAACAATCGGGGCCTGTTCCAACTAATGGATAAAGTTCTATATAGTACATAGCTTTACTCCAAAGGTATGAAAAAACATCTTTAACGTTGGTAATATCAAACTCGGCAGTATCTTGCCAATAGTAACCAGTAGAGCCTACCCTATAGAAACTATCTTGCCACATTATAGAGCCATCGTAGAAGATATAGCTACCATCTAATATAAAAGAAACCGCTACTGTAATACTTCCCACCACTACGCACAAGATGATAGGTAACACGTTTCTACCTTTCTTAACTATCATAAAGATAAGAGAGATTAAGACTATGGATATTACTCCTACTACACCCACTACGGTATGGGTATCTAACATTAGATATACATATACCATACTCATAATGGTATAAAATTTAGACTTCTCAAAACACGATATTGTTAATGTTATACCTAGCATTAATCCAAGATATTCAGCAAAGAATATTGGACTTTCACTAAATCCACTAGGTAGGCATACACTATACAAAGATATACTATTTAAGTTTTCATATGCAGAAAGCTCAGTACTTACAAAGCATGACAATATCTGTACGATACCAATTACACACTGTACAGCAGATGATATTACTAATATCTTTACTATGCTCTTCAAATGATTCTCTGAACTATTAAAACTCATAAGTAGGAATATAGTGGCACATGATAGTATGGTTAATACTCCAGTAGTTCTTCCGTAGAAACCGTTAAAGGCATCTAAGAAACTAAAAGATTGTATTGCTGATATAATAGACCACACACATATTAACGATATCAAAACTATTAACATGGCATGATGTTTCTTACTAAACCTTTGCCTTGAACCTAAAATAACTAACATTATTATACTAACTACCCATGTTATAGCTAAACATATGTAGGGAGTATTTAAAAATCCGTAACCTCTGCCCATACCAAAACCAATTAATTTAGCAATAACATCTATTAATACAGGTATAGCCTGACCTATCAAAAATACTATAGCAACCATCTTAGCACCTATTAGAGGTAACTTTTCGATAGTTTCATCTTTCATATTTAAAATGAAGTTAGATTTTTCGGTAGTACCGAATATCGTTTTTGGCATATAATACACTTCCTTTGCGTTATAAACTTATCAAAAAGCCCTGCAACGAAAGGATAGCAGGGCAATTCAATTTTAAATTTAACTCTATTACTTAGCGTACTCAATGGCACGGCTTTCTCTAACAAGATGTACCTTAATCTGACCAGGATAATCAGACTCTGTTTCAAGACGTTTAGCTATACTTCTAGCTATGATAACCATCTTTTCATCGTTAATTTTTTCGGGAGCAACCATAACTCTAACCTCTCTACCCGCTTGGATTGCATAACACTTATCCACGCCATCGTAGGAAGAGCATATCTCCTCAATCTTTTCAAGACGCTTAATGTAGTTCTCATAGTTTTCACTTCTAGCACCAGGACGTGCAGCAGATATAGCATCGGCAGCTTGAACTATACAAGCTATTACTGTTCTAGGTTCAACATCGTTGTGATGAGCCTCAATAGCATGGATAACTTCAGAACTTTCCTTATACTTCTTGCAAACATCGATACCTATTTGAACGTGTGAGCCTTCTATTTCAGAGGTTAAAGCTTTTCCAATATCGTGTAGCAAACCAGCCCTACGAGCTAAGTTAGCATCTACACCGAGTTCGGAAGCTAATATTCCCGATAGTTGTGCGACCTCAATTGAGTGGTCTAATACGTTTTGACGGTAACTAGTACGATACTTCAACCTACCGATTAACTTAATAAGTTCATGGTTAATACCATGCACATTAGTTTCAAGTACGGCTCTTTCTCCCTCTTGTTTGATTCTATGTTCGACCTCTCTACGAGCCTTGTCGACCATCTCTTCAATTCTAGTTGGGTGGATTCTTCCATCGGCGATAAGTTTTTCCAAAGCTATCCTAGCGACTTCACGTCTAACTTGGTCAAAACAAGATAGTGTAATAGCCTCTGGAGTATCATCGATAATTAAGTCAACACCCGTTAAAGTTTCAAGAGTACGAATGTTTCTACCCTCTCTGCCTATGATTCTGCCCTTCATTTCATCATTAGGCAAAGCCACTACAGATACAGCAGATTCAGAAACTTGGTCAGCAGCACATCTAGCAATAGCCATAGATATGTAGTTTCTAGCCTTATCTTCACATTCATCTTTAACCTGTTGTTCGTAGTTAGATACTTTTAATGCCTTTTCGTGTGTCAACTCACTTTCAAGATTGCTTAAGATTAACTCTTTAGCTTGGTCTTTAGTCATCTGAGAAATCCTTTCTAAAGTTTCAAGTTGTTGAGTTTTAATCTGTTCAATTTGCCCTAACCTTTCCTCAGCAGATTTTATTTTTCTGTTAAGTGTTTCATCTTTCTTTTCAAGGGCATCGGTCTTGCGGTCAAGATTATCTTCTTTCTGTTGTATTCTGCGTTCTTGGCGAGAGATTTCATTTCTTTTATCTTTTATTTCTTTTTCAGCATCGGAACGTAGTTTGTGTAGTTCATCTTTAGCCTCAACGAGTTTAGCTTTCTTCTGATTTTCAGCATCTGTCTTAGCGTCTTCAATAATCTTAGATGCTTCTTTTTCAGCCGAGCCTATCATAGTTTCAGCCTGATTCTTTCTATACTCTACGCCTTTATTAAATGCCTTTTGATTTATAACCAAGCCAGATGCAACCGCACCAACTATTAGTGATACTAAACATAGAATAAATATAATATAACCTGGCAAGTAATTTCCTCCTTTCATAAATGGAAATTAATATAAAATATTTTTAATATATTCTAATATTTGCAATATAAAAAAAATGCAACACTATTATTATATACTGTTTTTAGAGAAAAGTCAATCAATTTATTTTGATATTATCAATAAGAAAAGAAAACTATATTTACCCATTATATGGCAAAGATATTCTATATTCATGTCT
>JAJQGV010000156.1 GCA_021200215.1 Ruminococcus sp.
CTATACCATAAGTGTTATAGTAATATTATATATGATATTTTATCTTTTTGCAAGTAGTAGTTAAAAATAATTTCATCTTAAATTTGGTAACAATCTACTGAATTTCATTGACATATTAAGAAAAAAGTAATATTATTAATGTAGTAATTCATTCGATTATATTATTTAGTTTGGAGAGAAATTTATGACTAGAAAAATTGTAGCAGGATTGATGGCGTTAGTATGTGTATCTAGTTTAAACTTAGCATCTTTAGATACTTTATTAGTTAGTGTTCAAGTATCAGCAGAAGAGGAGTATTTAGTTAGAGACCCTTTCTACAACTTCAATTCAACATATAACTACTATACTACAGAACATTTTCAATTTATTTGGGGCAATGATGGTGATAGCTCTCAAGTTACTCAAGAGTTTTTAGAACAGAATGGCAAGAATCTTGAGGATTGCTGGGACGTATACATGAATCAATTAGAAATGGAAGCTCCATCACAATCGGTAAATACTTCCCTAAGAGATGGTAACGAGTATAAGGTGAACGTATATATATCGGGAACTGGTTTAAGTGGTATGGAAGATGATTGGGCTTATATGTCCTATGATAGTGAGGGGTTTCCATATATGTTCTGTTGTGTGGGAGCTATGCAATATAATCCACCATCATGGGTTTTACCACATGAATTTGGTCATGTAGTTACGGCGAGTCAACTAGGTTGGAACGATAATAAGTACTCATATGCTTGGTGGGAAGCTATGGGCAACTGGTTCAGAGAACAATATCTTTACAGTGATTACTCCACTGATGATACGGGATATGGTACTGATTTCTTTGAAACCTATTTAAAGAATATGAACTTAACCTCACCATGTGGTAGAGATTACTATTCATCGTGGATTCTATTACAGTACTTGACTGAAAATCCTGATAACTTAGATGGTTATGGAAAGACTTTCGTTAAGACTATGCTCCAAGAAGGGCAAAAAGATGAATATCCGTTAGTTATGATAGACCGTCTTGCCAATGCCGATTTAAAAGAAACTTTAGGAAACTTCGGAAAGCGTTTAGCAACTTTAGACTTTGAAAATCAAGACAGTTATAAAGCTAGGCTTAATGAACTACTTCAAGCGGGTAGTTGGAACTATCAAAGTATATACACTCTACTAGAGGAAAGTGAAGTAGATGGTTGGTATAGAGTTCCTACAGAAAAAGCTCCACAACAAGCAGGTGTCAACGTAGTTCCACTTGAGGTTACTGGAGATTCTGTGACGGCTACTCTAAACGGATTAACTAACGTTGACGGTGCTGACTGGAGAGCTTGCATAGTCGCTGAAGATACTGAGGGTAACTCATACTATTCTAGCCTATTCACTAGTGGTGAAACTCAAACTTTGGAACTTCCAAATGGAGTTACTAATGTATATCTAACTGTAGTAGCTACTCCCGATATTGATACTATGGTTCAATGTGGTCTGCCATATGGTGAGGGTTCAGAGTTTTCTGAGGAGTACTATTCATTCTCATCTAAGACTAGGTATCCTTATGAGGTTAAGTTAGAGGGTGCTACTATCAAGCAGAGAATAGTTTCAGAAAGTAGTAATTGGTGGGAAAGCTATCATACACACGAAAATGGTGGTGGCTTAGTATCGGATAACGCTACAGTAGATGATACCGTATACGTTGGCGAAAATGCTAAAATCTTAGGTAATGCCGTAGTTAGTGGAAACGTAATAGTAGATGACTATGCAGTAGTTGAAGGCTCTGCTAACGTATCAGGGAATGCTATTATAGATGGAAATGCTATAGTATCGGAGAGTGCTACCGTTAAAGATAATGCCTATATCACCGATAATGCTATGGTTATGGGTAACTCTGTGATATCTGGAAACGCTAAAGTCATAGAGAGTGCTTTAGTGTTCGGAAACTATACTGTATCGGATAACGCTGTTATCAAGGGTATGGCTAACTGTATGGCAGATGGTTCTGCTAGTGGTCAAGGTATGGCAGACGGTGATTACTATGATGACGGTGGAAAAAGTATTACGCAAGGTACGGCTTTCGGTTGGGTAAGTTCGCAAACCTATGTGAACAGTCTAAGCTATGTAGATGGTGGTTATGCTCAATATGAGTTCAATGAGGACAGTTCTTACATAGTAAACGATACCTATACCTCTACCTATGGTGTGGCAGTAGGCAATCCTATTTGGGATAGCGAAAAGACCTCTGCAAAGGGTGTTCTAACGTTTGATGGTTCTAACTATATATCTTTCGATAGGTCTTTGGCATACTTCGATACTGTAGAGTATCAAACTGCTATACTATGGCGTGGTGGTGAAGGTGATATCTTTTCATTTGGTGATGACGAAAATGGTATGAAGTTACACATCAATGAAGATGGTAGTCTGTTATATAGTTCAACAACCAATAATAATAGTATAACTGGCACTAGTAGTTATGAATTTAATCTTGAAACTGGCAAGTGGTATACTATTAAACTATCTATTGTAGATGATGTATATGAAAATACTCCTGTTCGTAAGGTTGAACTGGTAGTAGATGATGGTGAAAGTGAATATGTATCTGAACTTATTAAACTAGATATGGATACACTTGAATCTATTGAAGATGTTTCTATAGTTCCTAGAAACGTTGCACGTTGTACCGATAGCAATAGTTTTATCTTTGGAAAGTTTAACGGTTCTGCCGATTACTTTAGAGTATCTTATAAGGAAAGTGCTAACGATAACTCTTACTATTATACTGAAACTGAAGATATTATAGACGTTCCAACTCCTATACCTACTAATAATGTTGGCGATATCAACTTAGATGGTTCTGTAGACTATGTAGATATACTATCTTTAAAGAAGTATCTGTTAGGTATTGCCTCTGTAGAAAGCTATGACTATGACATCAACAGTGATGAGAATGTAAACATTCTTGACTTAACTACCTTAAAGAACATAGTTATATATATCAACGATTAATATAGCACATATATTTATTATTTAAAAGAAAAACCTCTGAAACTATTAAGGCTCAGAGGTATCTTCTATTTATTTTAGGAAGGTGGTGTTATAGTTTATAAAATTTTCATTCAAAAAAAATCGGTTGCGAAAGAATATGGACGCAAACCGAAAGAAAAGTGCAACCGGCTATCGTTCTTTCGGAGAAAGTTTAGACCCTTGGCTTTGCGTCCCTACCTTTCGATAGGTTTGCCAAAATATTAAAAAATACTATTTTCTTAATGAACATATACATTTATGAACACTAAAATTTTAAAGGAGAAATGAAAATTGATAGTTTTACCCTGTTTCAAGTCATATTCAGTATTATTATAGGGGATTATGACCTGTTACTACCTCTATACTATACATAGAGGCAAGATTTTTCGTTCAACGACATCATATGCCGAGTATCAACGAACTATCCCTGTGAGTCCTATAGTTATATTTAATTAAGAACTATTAATTCTTAACTATTAACTATCAATAGTATAGCATATAACTATTAATTTGTCAATAGCAAACTAAATAAATTTTAATTTTTTGGTTTAGATGTTGCACCCATAAACAAAGCACCAGCCATTATTAATAGTATAGGAATTAATATTGTAGTATGCTTAGTTTCAGGATTTTCATTCGTACTTTCAAAGTTAGTATTAGAAACCGTTAGAACGGTAGCTCTAACCGATGATGAAGATATTGATGTAGCTGTCTTACTCTCACTAGATGTATCTACTGTTTCTAATGTGGTAGTAACGTATGTTCTATCTTTGGTAGTTACTATAGATGATACTATCTCTTCTATATAAGATGTACTATCTGTTAGGGTAGTTTCCACAGTAGATGTATCTTGATATGTGATATCAGTATCTGACGTATTAGCAGTAGTGGTTTCTTCTGTTAAGAAAGTTCCTATATCGGTATTTAAGGTAGTAGTTTCGGTCAAATCCTCGGAAGTATCGGTAATAGGTTCGGTATTTGTAGTAGATGATGTATCGTCTGTAGTAACATACTCATCAGAGGTAGTAACTTGGCTATCGTATACAGACGTTGTAATACTGCTATCGTTGGCAGTGTCGGTATCTTCTGGAAGTGATACACTTTCGGCATACGATGGCATAGGTATTAACAGTATGGATATTATTAAGGTAACTGAATACCAAAACATTGATTTTCTTTTCATGTTGTTCCTCCGTAAAGGTTGTATGTTTACAACCCTCTATATATATAAATGTAATCATTGCTACCTTAATGTATGCCTTATATATATTATATGGCAATATTTTAAGATAGGTACACGTAGTAGGGAGAATATCTTAACAGTTATATTAGATGGTTTCTAACTATATGCATACATATTACCACAGTTAAGCGAAAAAATCAAGGAGTAAATAGTATGAATTTTTTTTCCACCATTTTAAAATGTTGTAAATATTAACTAAAAACTGACTTATCTAACTATGAAATCATAATTGGAGTAAGTCAGTCTTATTAGTCATAATATATTGTAATCTAGGGTACTTATATATTAAGTATAGTAATCTTATATTTTAGAGTATCCAAAACTTGTAATAACGGCATCTACACGTTGGTTAGCCTTACATAGAGGACAATCTATAGCAGGTGATGTAAAGTAGTCAGGAATATCTTTGTATGTAAACATAGCCTTAATTGGCATACCGTTATACTTATCTATAGCAGAGAATAATGCACATATTCCAGCAAGTTGACCGTTATAGTAAGCTAAACACTCAACGGAACGATTAATTGTTTTACCAGAAGATGCAGATGATATTAGTAGCATTATCTTTCTATTGAATATGTTTCTTTGAACATTATCTCTAAATATCATTTGATTATTACTATTAAGTTCGGGAGTAATTACAGATATGTTCTTACCTTGATTCATACCACTACCATGTGCAGATAGTCTTTCAGCTAAGAAAGCTCCAACCATTTGAGTACCCTCTAAACATATTATAGTATCGATATCGGTATCATAGTATTTAGATGCTAACTCACCTGCAACATCTCTAGCAACGTTACACTTTGTTTTAATGGTAGTCATATCTATGTAGTGGCTAACGTGCGAGTGGTTGGTTGCAAAGTGTCCTGCGAGAACACCTATCTTTATATGATGGTTTACAGAACTTCTTATAGTATCCATATTTTCCATTTTGTATTCCTCCAAATTATATTTATTAATTATTCCAATATTATAACATATATTTATAGTAAATGCAATAGTAACAAAAAAAAAATATTTCGTGGACTTTTTTTCTTGACTTTCAATAAATATTGTGATATTATTATGATAGTTAAATGATTAAAACTTATATTAATTATATTATATATTTTAGGAGGTATTATCAATGAAAGATTGGAAAAAATCATTGGCAGTAGTATCTGCATTAGCTATGATGACTACTGCTACTGCTAGTTTGAATTTGAATGCAAATGCCGTTACTAATGATATCTACGAGTTTGAAGATGGTACTTTAGATGGTGCAACCATTTACTCTGGTGACAGGGACGGCAATGCAGTCGATAATGCTAGTGGTGACCTTGTGTTCCTTGAAAATGGTGGTGAAACTGCTACAGTTACTGTTAGTGTTCCTGAAACAGGTATGTATAATCTAACTATTGCTACATATACACCTTATGGTGATAAAACTCATAATCTGCTAATAAATGATGTTGACCAAGGTCAAATATCGTTTGTTGAAAATACTACTGGTGTCGTAGAGAGTGCTTTGGGTATGTACAAACTCAATGAAGGTGAGAACACTATTACAATAAAATCTAGTTGGGGTTGGACATATCTCGATTATATTCAAGTTAGTGACGCTGAGTTCCCAGAGCTAAGTGTAGAGAAAACTCTATCTGATAGTCAGGCTACTGACGAAACTAAACGCTTGATGTCTTTCTTAGTAGATAACTACGGTGAACATATTCTTTCTGGTCAACAAGAAATATATATGTATGGCCCTCATGACTTTGAGTATGAGTTTGAATACATTAAGGAACTAACAGGTTCATATCCAGCAATTCGTGGATTTGACTTTTTAAACCAAGCTAATATCCTCTATGGTAGTGATGACGGTACTACCGACAGAATGATAGATTGGGCTAACAATAAGAATGGTATTGTAACTGCATCATGGCACGTTACCGTTCCTTGTGACTTTGAAAACTATGAGTTAGGTGTAACTCAAGTAGATTGGTCTAATGCTACATACGTTCCTAGTGAAACTGATTTCGATACCGCTAAGGTTCTTGAAGAGGGTTCTAAAGAAAATCTATACTATATGGCTTGTTTAGAAAGTTTAGCAAGTTGCATTCAAGAACTACAAGATGCTAACGTTCCAATAATATTAAGACCTCTACATGAGGCAGAAGGCTCTGGCGGTGAAGATGGTTCTTGGTTCTGGTGGGGCAAGTCTGGTTCTGCTGTATATAAAGAACTTTGGAAGTTGACATATGAAACTTTAACTGAAACTTATGGTCTACATAATATAATTTGGGAATGGAATAGCTATGCTTATTCTACTTCTGCAGATTGGTATCCTGGTGATGAATACGTTGATATTATAGCTTATGATAAGTACAACTGTACTGACTGGTCTACTGGTAGTGCTGTTTTAACTCATAATGATAGTGCTATTAGTGGTACTTTCTATAACCTTGTAGATATGTATCCTGGTAAGATGGTAGCTATGTCCGAAAATGATAGCGTTCCTACTCTTGAAAATCTAACTTCTGAAAAGGCTGGCTGGTTATACTTCTGCCCTTGGTATGATGGTGGTTCAGAGAGTACAAACTTCTTAACTAATCCAGTGTTTAACGTTGCTGATGACCTTAAAGAACTATATCAGAGCGATTACTGTATAAATCTTGAAGAACTTCCAGAAAATCTATACACTTCTTACTCACTAGATGGTTGGGGTGAACAGAGTCCTTCTACTACAGAAACTACTGTTACTACTACTGTTAGTGAATCTGAGTCTACCAGTGATACTACTACTAGTGAATCTAATTCCACCAGTGATACCACTACTAGTGAATCTAATTCTACCAGTGATACCACTACTAGTGAATCTAATTCTACTAGTGATACCACTACTAGTGAATCTAATTCTACTAGTGACACCACTACTAGTGAATCTAGTCCCACCGATACTACTACTTCTGAAACTACTATTGCAGATGGAGAAACTTTATTAGGTGATGTAACTTGTGATGGCGATATTAAGTCTAATGACCTACTACTACTTAAAAAGTATCTATTGGGTACTGAGGAACTTTCAGAACAGGCTTTGAAAAACGCCGATATGACTCAAGATAATGATATTAAATCTAATGACTTATTACTACTTAAAAAGGTATTACTTGGTATAGAATAGATTCCATTAAGTACCAATATATCCGCTTAATTTTGTATTTACATACATCTTATACAATTTAAAAAAAGTTTGTAATTTTAAATTTGTAAGTATTTCCAAACAACTTTCTTTAAAATTCATATTGACTTTTTATAACTTTTAGTTTATAATAAAAGTTGTTAAAGGTTAGTGAGTATTCTACATTCACAAAATCTTGACTTACAATAATATATATTGTTAAAAGAAATACTATTTTATTTGAAAGGCGGAATATTGTAATGAAATCTTTTAAGAAAATTCTTGCTGGCGTTTGTTCTTTAGTTATGCTATCAAGCATTGCTACATACGCTGTTTCAGCTGAACTAGGCGATTCTATCGGTACTTCACTTGGTGCTAGTGATGTTACTCCTGGTACAAGTGGCGATCTTACTCCTGGTGATAGTGGTGATACTACCCTTGGTAACTGTTCTGGAGTTTCTTACCTAAAGGGTGACGTTAATGGTGATGGTAAGGTTAAGTCTAATGACCTACTCCTATTAAAGAAGTACCTACTAGGTTTAGTTGATGAAGCTGATATTAACATGGCAAATGCTGATGTTGTCGTTGATGGTAAGCTTAAGTCTAGTGACCTACTTCTATTAAAGAAGGTTCTATTAGGTCTAACTGATTTTGACTAATTGATAGTTTTTATTAGTTCATTGTTTAAGCTCTGCTTATCGTTTGGTAAGTGGAGCTTTTCTATGCCTTCTAAACTTGACATTGTATACAAAATAACTTTAGTTTAATTGGTAGTTACCCACAAATCATATCGTTTTCAATAAAAAAACCTTGCATTATATAAAAATATATGTTATTATTAACCTAACATGATGTTTGTTTATACTTTTGAAAACGTTTTTTTTTAGAGAATCCGAAAAAGTTCCCACCTTTATAGTAGTGGAATAGATTGATTACTAAAAAAAATTAACAACAGCGGTGGACGGAGAAAAATCGGTATCCCCGCTGACACAAGGTTAATCCACGTATACTAAGTATACTTAGTATACTCCGTAAAATTACCGAACGTGGATTGTAACAAGGAGGTTCTTTGAGAATGGAAAAGAAAAAAACTCTATCTATTATTACTGCTGGAGTTTTATCTCTAGCTATGTGTGGCACTTTAGTATCTAATAGTATATTAGAATCACAAGATGTTGAGGCAGTTTCTGAAATGTCTGCTATTGATATAGTAAACGATATGGGTTCTGGTTGGAACTTAGGTAATACTTTTGATGCCCACAGCGTTACTTGGTTAAATCCACTTACCGTTGATGGTCTTGAAACTGCTTGGGGTAACCCTACTACTACTCAAGATATGATTTCTACCATCAGTGACTATGGATTTGAAACTGTAAGAATTCCTGTAACTTGGTATCAAATGGTAGACAGCGACTACACTATTGATGAGGACTATCTTGCTAGAATTAAGGAAGTAGTCGATTGGTGTCAAGAAGAGAGTATGTATGCTATCATAGATATGCACTGGGACGACTGCAATTTGTCTACTGGTAATAAAAACTGGTTAGGCACTGCTGACAGCGACTTTGACAGCGTTGAGGCTGAGTATACCGCTATTTGGACTCAAATAGCTGACTACTTTAAAGACTATGACAATAAGTTAGTATTTGAAAGTAACAATGAGCCATCTATTAGTGTGGATAACCTTATGAAGTTGAATCAAGACTTTGTAGATATCTTCCGTAGCAGTGGTGGTAACAATGAGGATAGACTATTGCTTATCTCCTCACCTGAGGCTAACTTAGATAGTGCTTGTAGTTCATCTTTCACTATGCCCGATGACGATTCTAATATGTTAGCTGTATCTGTACACTACTACTATCCAACTACTTTCTGCGTTGCAGATTCTACCTCTACTTGGGGATATGATACTACTTGGGGTACTGACCTTGAAGTAGCTACTATGGTAAATAACTTTGAAAAGTTAAAATCTACATATGTTGATAATGATATTCCAGTAATCATAGGCGAGTATGGTGTTCTTACTAATGATGCTAAGGACGATGATTCTATTAAGAAGTTCTTAAAGTCTGTTGCCGAATATTCTAAATCTTATGATGGTATAATGAGTATCCTTTGGGATTCTGGTAACTCTGGTGATATGCAATACTTCGACAGAAAGAATTTAACCTTCTTCGATAGCGAAATCGGTCAGATGTATATAGATATCAATGAGTCGGACTATGAACCTATTGAAATTACTTGGATTCCTACTGAAATTACTGTAAGTGATGAGGGCGTAGTTGCCGTTAATACTAATGGTGCTAGCAAGATTAAACTTGAAGGTACTTGCGATGTCGTTGGTAGCGGTACTGGTGCTATTGGCTATTGGGATAACAATGCTAACGATGGTGCTGGTGCTTGGGTTCAAGATACTATATATATCCGCTTCGATACCGATGAAGATGGCAACGTTACTATTAGTCAAACTGACAGTACTTATGAAACCGTTATAAATGATGGATTTATTGAAATCCCAGAAGATGCTGATACTAGTAGCATTCAAATTATGTACTTCTATGGTGGTTATAATGATGAAGATGGTAATTGGACTGATATGACTTCTGACCAATATCCTACTTTAACTAATGCATATATCCCTGGTGTTTCTACTAGCGATGATACTACTACTACTACTGAACCTTCAGAGGTTACTACTACTGCAGATGACTCTTCTGATAATTGGATTGAAACTGATATCAATACTTCTGATGATGGTACTATATATATATCTACTGGTGGTTTGAGTTACGTTAAGATTATCATAACTGGTACTCCAAGCTCTAGTGGTACTGGTGCTATAGGTTACTGGGATAACAGTGCTAACGATGGTGCTGGTGCTTGGGTTCAAGATACTATATATATCCGTTTCGATGTAGATGAAGATGGCAACGGTATTATTAGCCAAACTGACAGTGAGTTTGAAACTGTTATACATGATGGATTTATTGAAATTCCAGAAAGTGCTGACACTGATAGTATTCAAGTTATATACTTCTATGGTGGCTATGTTGCTGAAGATGGCAGTTGGGGAACATTAACTGAATATCCTACATTGAGTGAGGCTTACGTTGCTATCAATGCCTCAGATGTTACTACTTCTGAACCTGATGATACTACAGTTACTTCTGAAACTGGTGATGATACTACAGTTACTTCCGAAACTGGTGATGATACTACGGTTACTTCCGAAACTGGTGATGATACTACAGTTACCTCCGAAACTGGTGATGATACTACTACCGTTACTACTGTAACTAGTGAACAAGATTCTGACATTATATTAGGCGATGTCAACGGTGATGGTAGCGTTAAGTCTAATGACCTACTATTACTTAAGAAGTATCTATTAGGTTTAGCAGATGAGTCCGAAATTAACTGGGATAACTCTGATACTACTGGGGATAATGACATTAAGTCTAATGACCTACTATCACTTAAGAAGTACTTACTTGGTTTAGCAGATTTCTAATATTAATTAATGTCTTTTAATACCTTTATATTGGAGCGAGATAACTTTACTCGCTCCTTTGTTTTTAATCTCTTTCGGCAAAAAGTTTGAGTTGTGTTCCTGCTATTGACAAAATCTAAAGTTTATAGTATAATTTTCATAACGATTAGAATAATATGGTTAGATATCCATATATATAGACGAAAATCAAGCGTTGGTATAAAGATTTAATAATTATTAATTACTAATTATTAATTATTAATTAAATATAATCGTGTGGCTCACGTAGATAGCTCATTGATATTCGGCACATTAGGTATCGTTGGGCGAGAGTAGTTCACAAAGGGGATTAATTTTATATGAACTTACTTTTTATAGGCGATGTGGTTGGTAAGAACGGTTGCGACTTCATTCGTAACAAACTACCATATATTAAACATCAACATGGAATAGATATTACTATAATAAACGGTGAGAACTCTGCACAAGGCAACGGGATAAATAATTTATCCTATAATGCGTTAATCAATGCTGGTGCAGATGTTGTTACTACTGGAAATCACGCATTTAGACGTAGGGATAGTTGGAATCTATTTGTGGATAGGTTTAATCTTCTTAGACCTGCAAACTATCCGAATGGTTGCATTGGCAAAGGTATGGAAGTTTTCGATTGCGGAAGGTACTCCTACTGTGTTATAAATCTAATGGGTACTTCTTTTATGGATTCGCTTGATAATCCGTTTACTACCATAGATGACATTCTTCCAACTATAGATACTCCTAATATCTTTGTAGACTTTCATGCTGAGGCTACTGCCGAAAAAAAGGCTATGGGATACTATCTAGCAGGTAAAGTTACCGCAGTGTTAGGTACACATACTCATGTACCTACTGCCGATGAAACTATCATTAATGAACATACTGCCTACATAACCGACGTTGGTATGACGGGTGCAGAACGCTCTATACTAGGCGTTAAGATAAAACCTGCTATCGATAGGTTTAGATTCCATATGCCCGTACAGTTTACTGAGGCAGAAAGTTCTTGCATGATGTGTGGTGTAATAGTATCTTTTAATGAGAGTAATGGTATAGCATATAATATTAAGAGGATAGTGGTACGTTAAAAGTATATTACGTTGCAGTTTTTGACAATGCTTAGTTGTGACCATATATTTTTTATTATGATTCAAATTTCCTTCTTAAAAGTCTTGATTTTTAAAAATAAATGTTGTATAATAAAACTACAAACTTAATTTTAGTTTTTTAGCAAATTACATTCTTGGGAGGATTTTAAACAATGGAAATTTTAAAAGTTTCATCACATTCAACACCAAACTCTGTAGCAGGTGCAATTGCTGGTGTTATTAGAGAAAAGGAAGCTGTAGAAGTACAAGCCGTTGGTGCTGGTGCTGCTAATCAAGCAGTTAAAGCTATTGCTATTGCTAGAGGATATCTTGCACCTATAGGTGTAAACCTAATCTGTATTCCTGCATTTACTAACATAACTATAGATGGCGAAGAAAGAACCGCTATTAAGCTTATCTGTGAACAAAGATAGTTAATAGCATTATATACATTACATTTACAGTAAAATTTAAAATGCAGAATTCAGCGGATTGCTCTATTGCTTATCCGCTGTTTTTTCTAATATTTCAACTGTATTTTACATAAAATTTCTAAATATATCCTATAGCTTATGGTACAATAGTAATGAACGTTTATAGCATGGGTATAGTTATAAACTTTGTCGGTTAGATGTTTTATGGTCTATAAAGTATCTAGCTAATGTTATGGGTGAAGTAGTTCATGGGAGGAGATATATATTATGTCAAAGAAGAAAAACGCAAAGAGTAAATCTGGTGGTTCAAAGAAGAGTGTTCAAAATAAAAAGGCATCTATTAGGAACTTTAAGAATAAGATACTCGTATTTTTAAATAAAAACGGTAATAAACCTATACCTAAAAAAGAGTTAGCATCTAAATGTAAAGCTGACCGAGATGGCAAGGATAAGTTCTATACTGCACTTGAAGAACTCACTCAAGAGGGCTTGATTATGCAAAAGAAGAAAGGCATAGTTCTAACTGCTAGATTGGGATACTTCTCTTGTGAAGTTAAACGTTTGAACAAAACCTTTGGCTTTATTCAAAGGCTAGATTCTAATGAAGAGATATTCGTACCTGGAAAGTATCTAATGGGAGCTTTACCTGGTGATATAGTATTGGCAAACTATATTGAATCTAGGACGGGTTCTCCTGAGGGTGAGATAGTATCCATCATTAAGGAGAATAATGCTCAGCTAACGGGTAAGATTGAACTCATAGATGGTGAATATTACTTCTTGTCGGATAGTTTTTCTAAGAACCATATATGTATATCTAAGTCCACCAGTGTGGATTTTAAAGATGGCGATAAGGTTATGGCTGAAATATACAGCAGAGGTAAAAAACACATAGACCATGTAGTTAGAATAGTATACGATTTTGGTACTTCTGAAAGAGCATCTTCTTGTGCTATGTCGATATTGGCAGACAATGGAGTTAATACTGAATTCCCTAATGTGGTACTCGATGAGGCTAGGCATATTAGCCATGACGGTATACAACTGTACGATTACAACAACAGAAAGGATTTTAGAGATGTTCCTATATTTACTATAGATGGTGCAGACTCTAAAGACCTAGACGATGCTATCTCTATATCTAAACATACAGATGGCTATACATTAGGAGTACACATAGCAGACGTTTCACATTATGTAACACCTCTATCTGAACTCGATAAAGAGGCTTTAAACCGTGGTACTAGCATATATTACGCAAATAGAGTAGTTCCTATGCTTCCTAAAGAACTTTCTAATGGTATATGCTCTTTAAATCCTAATGAGGATAGGCTCACCTTTTCGGCTACTATGGAACTATCTAAAGAGGGCGAACTATTATCTTATAGTTTTGATAAGTCTGTAATACGCTCACGAGTTAAAGGCGTATATTCAGAAGTTAATCAAATATTAGATGGCTCTGCTACTGAAGATATTAAGCAAAAGTACAGCGAGGTCTACAACAATATATTCATAATGAATGAGTTGGCTGATATATTGATAGCTAATAAAAAAAGAAGAGGTTGTCCTGAAATTGTAACTTCGGAAAGTAAGTTAATCATAGATGAGAATGATGTCTGTATAGATATTAAACCTCGTACTAGAGGAAAATCTGAAATGATTATAGAAGAGTTTATGTTGTTAGCTAATCAATCTTCGGCTAAATTTGCTAGAAAGTTGAACATTCCGTTTGTGTATAGAGTCCATGAAGTACCTTCAATTGAAAAGGTAGAACGCTTAAAAGAATGTTTACTTAAGTTGAATGTGAAGTATCCGCAGTTTTCAGATATTAAACCTAGTCACATGGCAGATATCTTACAGTCTGCTAAAAATACCGATAAGTTTGAACTTATAAATACTTTGGTACTACGCTCTATGGCAAAGGCTAAGTACGATAAGACTCCTATAGGACACTTCGGTTTAGTTCTTAAAGATTATGCTCACTTTACTTCACCAATCCGTAGGTATCCAGATTTAGCTATCCATAGAATACTATCAGATGTGGTGCAAGGTTATGACCAAAAGTATTTAACTGAACGATACGAAAGCTTTGTACAGAATGCTTCTGAACAATCTTCTAAGATGGAATTAGTGGCTATGAATGTAGAACGCTCTTGTGAAGATTGTTATAAGGCTGAATATATGAAATCACACGTTGGTGAAATCTTTGAGGGCATTATAACTAGTGTAACTGATTTTGGTTTCTATGTTCAACTATCTAATACTGTTGAGGGTTTAGTGCATATAAATACCTTACCAGACGATATATATGAAAGCGATGGAATGTTTTCTATTAAAGGACAGTTTAATAAAAGAATCTTTACCGCAGGCGATAGGGTTAAGGTTATATGTACTAAGACAGATGTCAACAGCGGAAATATAGATTTTGAAATATTTGAATAGCTTTTAGATAAAAAGTTCACAAAAAATTAATATATTATCCTCTATATGGTGGTATAATTAAATTTATTGCAGAAGTTTTTTTTTAATCTATAAATTTAGCAAGGGAAGTGATTGGAAGATGATTGAAACTGCTGAAGCAATGGTAAAATGTCTTGAATTAGAGGGAGTTAAAGTCGTCTTTGGATATCCTGGAGCGGCTATATGCCCTTTCTATGACTATATTTATAAAAGTGATAAGATTAGACATATATTAGTACGTCAAGAACAGAACGGTGGACACTCTGCTAATGGTTATGCTAGAGTTACTGGTAAACCTGCTGTATGTATCGCAACTTCTGGCCCTGGTGCTACTAATCTGATTACTGCTATAGCTACTGCCTATGCTGATAGTATTCCTTTGGTGGTTATAACTGGACAAGTGAATACAGACCAAATAGGTCGTGATGTTTTTCAAGAGGCTGATATTACTGGCTCTGCTGAACCTTTTGTAAAGCACTCTTATTTAGTTAAAGATGCTACTCAGTTACCTAGAATTATGAAAGAAGCTTTTTACATTGCGGGCACTGGTAGAAATGGCCCTGTATTAATAGACGTACCTATGGATATCCAAAAGGTTATGATAGACTTTGAATATCCTGAAAGCGTAGATATTATATCCTATAACCCTACCACTAAGGGTAACGGATTACAGATAAAGAGAGTGGTTGAAGCTATTCAACAGTCAGAAAAACCTTTAATCTGTGTTGGTGGGGGAGTCTTTTCGGCAGACGCTCAAGCAGAGTTCTTTAAGTTTGCTAATACTTTCGATATTCCCGTAGTTACTACTATGATGGGTATTGGTGCTATTAAAGGCGATGACAAACTAAACATGGGTATGATAGGCACTCATGGTTGTAAGTTAGCTAATCAAGCTATGAATGAATGTGACCTATTGATATTAATCGGTGCTAGAGTAGGCGATAGAGCAGTTACTCAACCTACATTCTTAGCCGAAACTAGAAAGATTATTCACATAGATATAGACCCAGCAGAGATTGGTAAGAATATGCCCGTAAACATTCCATTGGTTGGCGATGCTAAAAAGATTCTACTTAAACTTCTTGAAACTATGGAAGGTAGCAGTTCTAAAAAGTTTACCGAGTGGTTAAACTTTTTAAATGATAGAAAATTACCTTTAGAGTTCGCAGATACTCCAAAGGGTACTATAAATCCTAAACTTTTTATGAAGAAGTTATCTGACAAAGCTCCAAGTAATACCATTATAGTTGCTGATGTTGGACAGAATCAAATTTGGACAGCTAATGGCTTTAAGGTAAAAGATGGAAGATTCTTGACCAGCTGTGGTATGGGTACTATGGGTTATAGTGTACCTGCATCTATTGGAGTTAAGTTGGCTAAACCAGATTCTCCAGTAATAGCAATATGTGGCGATGGTTCTTTCCAAATGTCATTTATGGAATTAGCTACTGCAGTACAACATGATGTCCCTATTAGAGTAGTAGTTATGGTAAACAATCGTTTAGGAATGGTTTGCGAACTGCAAAATAAACAGTATGAACACAGAGAAATGGCTGTACATCTTGATGGCAGTCCAGACTTCGTTAAGCTTGCTGAGGCTTATGGAATACCATCTATGCGTGTAGATGATGATTCACAGATAGATGACGCTATTGATAGGCTTTTCAATGAAAAAGGCATCTTCTTATTAGAGTGCAGTGTTGCTCCTAATGAAACTACACTTTAAGGGGGTTTTGTAGGTATGAAAAAAACTTTATCTATTTTAGTAGAAAACCATGCAGGTGTACTTTCAAGAATTTCTGGGCTATTCTCTCGTAGAGGCTTTAATATAGATAGTCTTGCAGTTGGTATTACTGACAATCCAGAAATCTCTAGAATTACTATAGTTGCCGATGGCGATGACTATACCTTTGAACAACTAGAGAAACAACTCAATAAGTTGATAGAGGTTATTAAGGTTAGGTCTTTTAATAGTAGCGATATCTTACAGAGAGAACTATTGATAGCTAAAATTTCTATCCCAGCGGATAAACGCTCAGAGGTTATGACCATAGCAGAAATTATGGGTGCTAGAATTATAGATATCTCTTTAAGAACTATGACACTTCAAATATGTGATACTGCTATGCACCTTGAAAGGTTTGAAGAGTTAATCCGCCCATATGGTATAGTCGAGATAGTTCGTACTGGCATGATTGCTATCGAAAAAGGCTCAAACTCTTTAAGAGTCTAACGACTAACTTTTGATGTCCACATACGATTTATACATCGTATGTACATATATATTATTTTACTACAAATAAATGGAGGAAGATAAAATGGCAAAGTTATATCATCAACAAGATTGTGATATTCATAATCTTGATGGAAAAACAGTAGCTATTATTGGTTACGGTTCACAAGGTCACGCACACGCTTTAAATTTAAAGGAAAGTGGCGTTAATGTAATAATCGGTCTATATGAAGGTTCTAAGTCTTGGGCAAAGGCTGAAAAGCAAGGCTTTGAAGTTTTCACCGCTGCTGAGGCTGCTAAGAAGGCTCAAGTTATTATGATTCTAATTAACGATGAACTTCAAGCAGATATGTACAAGAAAGATATTGAACCAAACCTTGAAGACGGCGATATGCTTATGTTTGCTCATGGTTTCAATATTCACTATGGTACTATAGTTCCACCTAAGTTTGTTGATGTTACTATGATAGCTCCTAAGGCTCCAGGTCACACTGTAAGAAGTGAATATCAAGCAGGTAAGGGTACTCCTTGTCTAGTAGCAGTACATCAAGATGCTACTGGTAAGGCTTTAGATATGGCTCTAGCTTATGCTGCTGGTATCGGTGGTGCAAGGGCTGGTGTCCTTGAAACTACTTTCCGTACAGAAACTGAAACAGATTTATTCGGTGAACAAGCAGTTCTATGTGGCGGTGTTTGTGCATTAATGCAATGTGGTTTTGAAACTTTAGTTGAGGCTGGTTATGACCCTAGAAACGCTTACTTTGAATGTATCCATGAGATGAAGTTAATCGTTGATTTAATCTATCAAAGTGGTTTCGAAGGTATGAGATATTCCATCTCTAACACTGCTGAATACGGCGATTACATCACTGGCCCTAAGATAGTTACTGCTGAAACTAAAAAGGCTATGAAACAAGTTCTTGCAGATATTCAAGACGGTTCTTTCGCTAAGGAGTTCCTATTAGATATGTCTCCAGCAGGTAGACAGGTTCACTTTAAGACTATGAGAAAGTTACACGCTGAACACCCATCTGAAGAAGTGGGTAGAGAGATTAGAAAGCTTTACAGCTGGAACGATGAAAGTGAAAAATTAATAAACAACTAATATATAATATATAATTGTTTGTTCCTTTCTTTAATTAAATATGTGTTGTATAAGGATAGATTCTAAAAGGGTCTATCCTTATACTATATATATATGTTTTATATAGTTCATACAATAACATAAAGACCACCTTATTAAAGGCGGTCTTCATGTGGATATATTAAAAGAGGGGGTTTGAAAAAAGCATTATTTATTGCTCATTATTAAAAGTAACCATTTAAAGTTTAAGTTTATGAGTTAGAAGTAGCATCTTCATTTACTTGTTCATGTAAGGTTACTTGAGCAGTTAGTTCTTCATTGTTTCTATAGTAGGTAATTTCAATAGTATCACCTGCATTATATTCTTTAATCTTATTTGAAAGTTCAGTTGCAGTAGTTACGGTTTCGCCATTAATACCTATAATAATGTCACCAACTTGTAAACCTGCTTCAGCTGCTGCACCATCGCTATCCATAAATCTAATGTATACACCTACTGGAACGTTATAGTATCTTGACATAGTATCGCTTATATCTTCAGCGGTAATACCTAACTGTGGTCTACCAGTAACGTATCCGTAGGTAACTAAATCATCTATTATAGTTTTAGCTTGAGTTATAGGAATCGCAAAGCCTAAGCCCTCAATAGATGCCTCACTTGAATAACTAGAGGACATTTTAGATGATACTATTCCTATTACTTGACCCTTACTATTTACTAATGGTCCACCAGAGTTACCAGAGTTTATCGCTGCATTGGTTTGTATTAGGTTCATAGTATTATCATTTATAGTGATAGTTCTATCTAATCCTGAGATTATTCCAGCAGTAAAGGTATTAGAAAGTTCAAAACCTAATGGATTACCTATTGCATAGGCATAGTCACCAACTTCAAGGGTATCACTATCACCGAACTCAGCGGCAGTTAAACCAGAGGCTTGAATCTTTAGTACTGCTATATCAGCAGAAGAATCTTGACCTATAATAGTAGCCTCATACTCATCTTCAGTATTAAGAATTACTGTAACTTGAGTAGCATCTTCTACCACATGGGCATTGGTTATAATGTAGCCATCATCGGTCATTATTATTCCAGTACCAGTAGAAGTATATGTTTGAGTTTGACTGCTATCACCACCATAGAAGTATGAATATATATCATTTGAACTAGTAGTAGTTTCTACAGTTGCAGAGATTCCTACTACCGATGGTTCAACCTTTGCATATATCTCAGCTGGAGTTAAATCTTCTCCATCTTGTTTTAAACCAAATAAACTTGTAGCTTCAGCAGTTAAACTACTAGATGTATCACTGTTAGTAGTGGTTTCAGTAGTAATATCCTCATCACTGTCACTAGAACTATTTTCGTCTATGTTCGCTAATGTAGATGATTCACCTTCACTGTAATATTTATAAGTACTTATAGAGCCTACTGAAACTATTGCCATACAACATAATAAACCTATAAACTTTAGAACTTTCTTTCCAGCACTAGATTTATGTGGTTTACTAGAAGTAACTTGCTCACTAAAGTTATCACCGTTTGGATAGTAACTAATTTCATTCATCTTATCATTGTTTTGAAACTCATTATTGTTGTTATTAAAATTATTCATCATATATATTATCCTTTCTATAATAACCATACTAAGTTGAGGTTTACTGTTTTGATTTATTTTATGATTATATTATATTGCCCATGTGTGAAAGTAAAGTGATAATTTTTCAAAAATGGTATAAAAACATATATTTATCCTGTGATGTTATTCTGTGTAAAAGATATATAAATGCACCTCTAAGAGTAGTTGCTCTTAGAGGTGCATCTTTGGCTTTGATATATTAATATATTTTAGGAGATAGTTTTAGGTAATTAACCTTTTACAGTAAAGATGCTATGACATCATTAGATATCATAGCATCTTTGCTAAACCGCACTTTTATATTATTTTTTATCAGGTTTATTAGTATCTTTTTCTTTACTAGAACGTTCTTCCTTAGGTGATTGAATAGCATTATATCCCGTTTCACCCGTACGAATCTTTATTGCTTGTTTAATGTAGTAACTAAATATCTTACCATCTCCAGGATTACCAGTATATGCAGACTTCTTAATAGCTTCAATAGTCTTTTGTTCCCACTCTTCAGAGGATACTACTATTTCAAACTTTATCTTAGGCACTACTTGAATTTCTACCTTTTGACCTCTAACATATTCAGACATACCACGTTGAACACCACAACCTACCACTTGATATACTGTAATTCCATTTACACCAATCTTATCAAGAGCATTTTTAACATCTATATAGCTTTCTTCTCTAACTATAGCTTCAATCTTTATGAGTGTTGCATTATTATCAGCCATTATGAACTAACCTCCTTACTCTAAGCCGTTGAACGATGGATAAGCACTCTCACCATGTTGAGTAACGTCAAGACCGAGAATCTCTTCCTTAGTTTCAACACGAATACTTCCACCGCTTAATGCCTTAGCTATGAAGTAGCAGATTAATGTTCCGACTACTGCTATTACTACAGTAATTAGTATACCAATAATCTGAGCACCAAACTGTGCAAAGTCACCTTCTATTAAACCAGCATAACCGCCAACACTTTCTTTAGCGAATATACCCGTTAAGATGCCTCCCCAAATACCACCTGTACCATGACAACTAAAAGCATCAAGGGCATCATCGAAACCGAACTTTTTCTTACCATATGATATCATTATATAACATACTGGACTAGTAGTCAAGCCGATTATTACAGCTGCCCATATTGGAACGAATCCCGCACCTGGTGTAATGCCTACTAAACCTGCTACCATACCAGTACAAGCACCTATTAGAGTAGGTTTACCGTTGTGGATAACGTCACATATCATCCAAGATATTAACGCTGCACCTGCTGAAGTAGCTGTAGTCATAAATGCATGTGCTGCCTGACCATTTGCCTCTAAAGCTGAACCTGCATTAAATCCGAACCAACCGAACATTAACAAAGATGCTCCTATTACTACTGTAGGAATGTTATGGATTCTGTATGCTGCATGGTCATAATCGCAACGCTTACCTAACAAGATACATAGTACTAATGCTGAAATTCCTGAACTGATATGTACTACATCGCCACCTGCGAAGTCTAATGCACCTAAACCATCAAGACCAAGCAATCCGCCTATGCCCCATACCATATGTGCTAATGGATAGTATACTATAATAGTCCAACAGACTATGAATATTACTAATGATTTAAACTTCATTCTACCAGCTGTAGCACCAGTGATTAAAGCTGGAGTAATGATTGCAAACATCATTTGGAAAGCACAGAATACCATATTTGGAATGGCTGAACTTTCTGTATAACCTTCCTCAAGAGATACTCCCTCAAGACCTAACCATCTAAAGTCACCAATGATACCATTATCTGTAGGTGCAAAGGATAGTGAATATCCAAAGAGTACCCACATAACTATTGCAGTACCTATAATGAATATAGATGACATCATAGTGTTTACAACATTTTTCTTACGAACTAAGCCACCATAGAAATAGGCAAGACCTGGTGTCATAAAGAAAACTAATGCTGCACATATTAATACAAACCCAATATCTGCATTCATAAAAAATCCTCCTCTACCTAAATAATATAATCTTGGTAAAAAATATTATCTAGGTTTAAATAAAATAAAAAGGTGCTATGAGTTTCACTGATTACTTAACTAATCTTAACTCATAGCACCTTTGCTATCGTTGTTATTAGTATATAACATAATTTTTAATTTGTCAAGGGGGGTAGAAAACTTTTTTTTTGAAAGTGATATACAAGTTTTGAGTTGTTTTCACTAAAAAATTCTATGAAAGTGGCTAAAAAAATATGCATATAATATAATTTTTACTCACGTTACTTTATTATATTAACTTTTTTAATAGAAAATCTTAATATTATTAGATAATGTTCTAAACTTCTATATATCTAATCCGTATTAGTTAGATATGTACTACATCAATATTTATGATGTTTTTCATCTGTGTATTGGTCTTTACACACACGCTTTATTATGATATAATTATAGATATAAGTTTTAGTACTCTTGATTAAACCTACACTCTTAATATATATGTAAAGGAGAGTTTTATTATGAAATATTCGTCTGCGGATATAATATCTTTTGTTGAACAGAATGATGTGAAGTTCATTAGACTTGCTTTTTGTGATGTATTTGGACGTATGAAAAATATAGCACTTTTACCTAATGAGCTTAAAAAGGCTTTTAAGCATGGTATACCTTTTGATATATCTGCTTATTTGGGAAAGAACTATATTATGGGTCATGAATTGAGATTATTTCCTATAGAAAGTACACTATCATTGATGCCTTGGCGTCCTAAGACTGGTAGTGTAGTACGTCTATTATGTGATATTCGTGAAAATGATGGTTCTATATTTGAGTATGACCAACGTTATAGACTAAAAAGTTATGTAAATGATTGTATATCTAGTGGGTACTTTTGTGAAATAGGTACAGAATGTGAGTTCTATCTATTTAACCGTGATGACAACGGTGAGCCTACTAATATACCTCATGATAGAGCTGGGTATCTCGATACTTCGCCATTAGACAACTGCGAAAATGTTCGTCGTGAAATATGCATAACTTTGGAAGAGATGGGACTATCTCCTAGAAGTTCTCGCCATAAGTATGGTTACGGACAGAATGAGATAGATTTTAAGCATGGTGACCCTGTATCCACTGCCGATAATTTTACTCAGTTTAAAGTTGCTGTAAATGCCATTGCATATCAAAACGGA
This sequence comes from Ruminococcus sp., assembly GCA_021200215.1. GTDB lineage: Bacteria > Bacillota > Clostridia > Oscillospirales > Ruminococcaceae > UBA5884. The sequence goes on from JAJQGV010000156.1 coordinate 23,039, forward strand.
TTGTTCTGCTCATTCTTACCAAAACCTATTAACGATAATATTGGTAGTTCTCTATTAATTAATATGGATATATCTAAGAATGGGGATAGCCTATTTTCATATAATAGTTTAGATGAGATTCATGAGAATGGTAATCAATTTATGGCGGGTATTTTGGATAGACTCCCTGAGATGACTAGCTTAATAAATATGAACACTAACTCTTACAACAGGCTTAATCAAATTAAGTTAGATAACAGTATGCCCGACCTTATTAGGGTTCAACCTGAGTTAGATATGCGTCGCATTGCATTATGCTCCCCAGATGCTATGTGTAACATATATATGACTCTAAACTTACTACTCCATGCAGGTATGGAAGGTATCCAAAATAAAAAATCACTAAACGATGTACGTTGTAAAACCTTTAATGACCTACCTTCCTCATTTGAAGAGGCTTTAGAGTTGACTAGTCAAAGTGATTTCGTAAAGAGTATCATTGGTGAAAGTGTATGGAAATCTTTGAGGTTTAGTTTAGATGAGATAGTTGACCTATACAATTCCACTACTGACAAGCTAAAGTTTGAAAATGAAATGTATATGAAATACTATGGGTAAGGTTTATTCTAATGCGACAAGGAGAGATTAGATTATATGTATATGGAAAAAGCACTTATCGTATCAGGTTCTACGCAGGGCTTAGATATCCTTGTAAAGATGATAGTTTCTTCTACTGGTATAAACAACGTTTCTACCGTTTCAAGTGGTGCTGAGGCTCGTAGGCTTGTTTCAAATACAGACTATGATATCATAGTTATTAATACGTCACTTTCAGATGAGTTTGGCCATGAGCTTTCTATATACTTATCGGAACATACTAGTTCTGGTATAATACTAGTATGTAAATCAGCCATTGCGGACGAAATCTCGGAAAAGGTTATTGACTATGGTGTATGTGTGGTATCTAAGCCCGTTAATAAGATGCTATTCTTTCAATCCATTAAGATAGTTACTTCGGTACATTCTAGGGTTATGGGATATCAAAGGGAAAACGCTAAGCTACAAGTAAAGATAGATGAGATTAAACTTATCAATCGTGCAAAGTGTGTGCTTATGGAATATCTAAAGCTTACAGAACCTCAAGCACACAGATATATTGAAAAACAGGCAATGGATACTAGAAAGACTAAGAAAGAAGTGGCTCAAAGTATATTGCTAAGGTATGGACAGTAGAATATTTATTATAGATAGTTTTGGAACACAGTACGTTATATACTGTGTTCCAAACCATTTTATCCATATTGTATTGTGCTATATTAATCATCGTCTGGAAAATCATCATCATCTTCGTCTAAGTCCTCAATGTCTTCATCGTCATCATCATCTTCTTCATCTTCATCTTCATCGTTGTTTTTATGGCTCTTAGATGCTATAGCTACTACAAGACTAACCATAGCAACTATGATTATAACTATTACTATCTTTTCAGTACTGTCCATATTTTCACGTTCGGGAGCATAATACACTACACTTTGACTCTCTACGGGAGTAGTTTCTACAGTAGTAACGGTTTCAGTTACAGTAGTTTCCTCGATAGTGGTTTCTGTAGTAGGTTCAGTAGTTTCTAATACTCCAATAGATTCAAACTCTATTTCGTACATATTGGCGAAAGCTTCAGCATTAGAGTTTTCATAACCGTATATCTTTTCAAGTGGGCAGTTTTCAAACATAGTCTGCGATAGCTGTACATTGTTATTTACAGTAAGTTCCTTAAGATTAATACAACCATTAAATGCACTATAGCCTATAACAGATAGTTCTGATGGTAATACTACACTTTCAAGATTGATACAGTTGTTAAAACAAGCAGTACCTATATACATTACAGTTTCGGCTATTGTGTAGGTATCATCGGGTTTGTCCGAAGGGTATGCTATTATAGATGCACCATCGAAACTATATAATACTCCATTAGATGACTTATAATGAGTGTTTTCTGTTGCAACACCTATGTATTGTAAGTTAGTACACATCTTAAAAGCACCTTCAGATATTGTCTTTATAGAGTATGGAATATTTATCTGTACGGCATTATAACATTCAGTAAATACATCTTCGGATATGGTAGTTACAGGATATCCATCTATAAGTTCTGGAATATCGATTACCTCTAAGGCTGGAGTCTTACAGCTAACTAATACTACTTCATTATTGGATAGAGTATACATAAAGGCAGCCTCTTGAATCTCTTGAGTAGTAGTAGTTTCTTCTACCGTGGTTTCTTCCACTGTAGTTTCTTCCACTTGAACGTCAGGTTCAGGTTCAGGGTCAGGCTCTGGTTCAGGTTCTGGCTCGGGGTTAGGCTCTGGCTCAGTTTGAGGTTCAGTTTGAGGTTCTGTATCTACAAACTCAGTAGATGTATCTGTAGAAACTTCAACATCAGAAGATATACTAGTATCACTAGAACTATCTTCAAACCCCTCAGCATACGTTAAAAGAGTTCCCAAGTTGGAACATATTAATATTAAAGATGTTCCTAAACATAAAATTTTTTTCTTTTTTATAATAACCACTCCAAACAAAATTATGATTTAATATCGTGATATGGAATTTTATGTAATAAAGTACAACCCGAATAAGGAACGTCCTAGGACGCTCCTTAGTAATATAGGTTCTATACTTGTAAAGATTCCATAAGGTTGATATTACACTAAAATGATAGTATTATGACCGATTCTTAAGAAAAATCATATTAATATGGCATAGTAAACTTACTAACACGCCATACTTTTTCACTAGAGGAATATTCAATAGAAAAGTTGAATATCTTTTCTCCAGATGAGTAGTTGCAGGTAGCTTTAAAAGTTACCTTATTATCGTCATTAGAATAGTATTCTAAATCGGTGCTATTATAGTTAGTATTCTTCTGTTCAATGGCGGTATAGCCATATAGTGAACCGTTGTACTCAAAGTATTTCGAGTTGACTAAATCGTCTAAAGAGCTACTAAATACGGTATGCCAATCTTGAAAGATGGTTTCCAAACTATTATAATATTCATCGGTTACTAAGAAGTATTTAGTTCCGCTTTCGTCTACAATGTAGTCACCAAAGTCTACACCGTAGTAGCAATCTACTAATACATTTTGATATTTTTCACAAGCATTAGTATATAGTTCTTGGGCAATAGATGTAAGTTCATCGATAGTATACCCTTTAATAGTTGGTTCAGTAGTAGTAACCTCTGTAGAGGTAGTACTCTCTGTAGCCTTAGTAGTAACCGTTGTTACGGTAGTTGTTGGTTGAGTATCTTCTGATAAACCTAGTAGGCTACTATCCATAGGAGAGATATCTTCATTTACTATTTCTTGACTACACCCTGCCATTACTATGAACGTTAATGCAATGGTTAAAGTAACAGATATTCTATTTATGATACTATTCAAGTAAAAAACCACCTTTATTGACAGGATATTTTAATATGGAAGTTTAAACTTACCCACATGGTAAGAACCATCTTCTAGGATTATAGAAAATTCATCTATCTCATCTTCCATAGGTGAGTTATCTTCGGGGTCTATATAGTGCGATACTGCATTGAAAGTAACCTCTTGACCATCTCCGAGTATTGAAGTTATTTCCGTTATTTCAGTATCTTTGTAGTAGACGTCTGCACCTCTAGTGCCGTCATTTACGTATACCTTTCCGTCTTTCTCGATAAAGTGTCCATCGAAGTCGGAAGGGTCTTCTTGAGATGAGAATATTTCAAACCAATCTTCATGTACATCTTCAAGTGAGTGTATGCTTTCATCATCTATTAGAAAGTATATACCGCCATATTCATCTTCAATGGAAGAGTCATAATCTAGGGAGTAAGGAGAACCGTTGTAGTAGTTCCAAGCCATTTCGCAAGCAATATTGTATAACGAGGTTGCTAAACTAATAAGATGTTCATCATCTCCATAGTTTGAAAGTATGTTTGTAGTAGTAGTAACTTCTGTTGTAGTAGCTGAAGAGCTTTCTGATGTTACTGACTCACTAGAACTTTCTGTCACTGAGGTTACTGTTGTGGTTGGAGTAGTAGTGCTTAAGTAGGTTTCAATTGAAGTTTCTATAATCTCCAACTCGGTAACGTTTTCTGTTTGGGTTTCAGTGTCGTTGTGAGAGTCTAAACTTGTAACACAACCAGATAACATCAATGGTATTATCAATAGGGTTAGATACTTTTTCAATAGTAGTTCACACCTTTCTTGTATTATACATAAGATATGATATCATATTAAG
>JAJQGV010000155.1 GCA_021200215.1 Ruminococcus sp.
ACGAAACGCGTGAAACCCACCGTATCGAGTGTTTTTCGACTGATATCACCAAACTATCACAAAATAATCACAATACCATATATATATATATATATATATAATTATAAATATAACTAAATTTTGTAAAAGGAGTTTTTATATGGAAGAGAAAAGTAAAATTGCAGCGGGGCTTTTTGCTTTGTTTTTTGGTTCTTTAGGTGTACATAAGTTTTATCTAGGCTACACCAGAGATGGCGTTATAACATTGTTAGTTACTATTATTGGTGGTATACTAACTGTAGGAATTGCTCCATTTGTAATGGGAATGATTGGGCTTATTGAAGGTATACTCTACCTAACAAAATCTGATGAAGATTTTAAAAATACATATGTTATTAATAAGAGACCTTGGTTTTAAAAAAAGTTATCGAAACGATGTTTTAAATCGTTTCGAGTTTTTTTGTATGTAAGAAAGTTATCTAATTTCTACTAGATACTTTATGGTGGTCTGTGGCTGTTTGTATACTATAATCTCATCGTTTTGGAGCATCTTTCCTGCGTGTGCGTGTAGACAGTTAGCACCGTTACACATCTCTTGAAGTTTTTGGTAGTTTAGTTGATAGTATTTGCTATCGAAAGAGTAGACATCGTAGGGTTTGCCATAAGCTACTTCGTATAGTCCCATAAATGCCGATTCCGAGTTTCCTCTTGCCCAGTATGAACCATTTAGAGAGGTGTATCCTATAGATTTCCTTGCCTTAGTAGCAAAATAGATGCCATATCCAAACATTTTACCAGTGATTACTGCGTTGGTAGGTCTTAAAACTAATCCACTATTGACTATAGACCACCAGTTTTCATTGCGACTACCATGCCATAGTAGTTTAGTATCGGGATTATTATTTGCCTTAAGGTATGTATCAAAAGCGTTTTGAGTAGCTATATTCTTGACTCTCCAAGCTTTATAGAACTTATCCTCATCGTTACCTAAGCAGTATTTAATCTTTATGATGTCTAAGTCATCAACGGGTTCGAACTCTAATCCCATAGCCTCTAATATGGTCATGGTGGGAGTGTTCTCCTCAACCTGTTCAGTGTTCTGAGCTATTGTATGTTGATATACTTGTCCTTTCATGACGTCTAATAGGTCTTGTTCCTTTTGGATAATATTGCTATAGTCCTCGTTGGACGTCGCTAAGAAGTCAGAAACTTTCTTCATCTTTCTAGGAATAACCTCAAAGAGTTCTAGTAATAGCCCATTAAAATCATCAACGCTTACAATGGTAGTTAAGTTCGTAAGGATATCTTGAGCCTTATCCACCATAGCTTGAGTAACCTTATTTGAAGTAATGTTATAGTTGGCTGAGATTGTCTGTCTAGCCATCTTTTGAAGTCTATCCACAATATTTTGAATATCCTTATTTGGGATATCTAAGTATAGTTTTTTAGGTTCTTCTTCTTGTATTAAGTCTGTCATAAGTTCCGATTTATCTGTATAGCCCTTAGCAAGTTTCTCTCGGAGTTTCTTGTTCCAATCCTTAATGGGGTAGCTTCTTATCTGAGGTGTACTTCCTACACGTCCATACTCTACTGTAAATGTATCTCCCTTTGGAATCATCTTGTAGTATTTGTTGTTGTTGGCATTGGCTGTAACCATCATAAGATACATAACCTTATATTCCATATTAAAAAAACCTCCTAGAACTTATAAGTAACAGATTAATATTTCTATATCGGTATCTTGAAAGACTTCATATATTAAAGGCTTTACCGATTTCCAACTTAGTCCGTCCATACCACACGATATATGTGGCATGGCTATCTTTTTAATGCCTAACTTTAAGCATTGTTTTTTCATATCTTTTAGAGCATTTCTAAGAGTATCATAAGTAGGTCTATCGTATAGAGTCTTTTTAGTTACTAGGTTAAATACATTATCTATTAGTAGGGCACAGTTCTTATCTTTCTTATTTGGATAGAATGCGTTTAGTTTATAGCTCATAGCATATTCTTTATTAATCTTTTTGGCAATACCAGCCCCTAAAGAATAGTCCCCCGATATTGAATGTGCTATGTAGTACTCTTTAGGTACAGAGAATATATCCATGCGTTCTTCGTGTATTAAACTAGTGGTGTTCATAGAATCAATCCTTTCCGATGTGTTGTTAATATTATACAGTTAATAGGACTATTTTGTCAATGGCTATATGTACGTTTTTTAACGCATAGAAAAGCAGAGTATCAGTTGTGAATATTTCTTCTATAGTACTTGTGATTCTGTACCTTCATATGATATAATATATATATACCATCTTATTGCTACAAGGAGTTGATTTGTTATGAATAGAATAGTATTATTATGTGCAGTATCTATTATGTGTGGTGTGGTCTTTATCGGTTGCGATAGAATATCTAATGATGATACCGTTAATAATCAAGATTCTTTAGAAACTACTACCAACATTGATGATACTTCCATTACCGAGATTTTAGAAGATACTCAAGTTAGTATGACTATCTCTCTTGAAACCGTTCCAATGGCAACTAATTCAAGCGTTGAAATCTCTACCGATACCACTACCTCTACAAGTGCTACCTATAGTACTACTTTAGATGCTACAGAAGTTACTACTTCTTATACCTCTACAATAGATACTTCAAGTTCTTCAGAAGAATATACTACACCTAATATGTTGGATTTGGTTGAGTTTACTAACAATCAAGATGCCTTACCGCCTTTAGATGATACATTACAAACTCTATTTCAAGATGCTTTCTACACATACTATGAGTTTACTTCCGCTGAAACTATCCAAGTGGATAAGTTGGATATTATAGACGTTGATGGAAGAGAGTACTCTAAAGTTATAGATAATAGGTTTACTTCTATTGATGAGGTTTCAACTTACCTTAGTCAGTACTTCACCGATGACTTTATTGAAAGCTCTTACATATTAAACAGATTTATAGAACTTAATGGCAGTCTATACACTAACATAGTTGCTAGAAGTTGCAATGTATCATATTGTGGTCATACCTTTGAAATCCTTGAACAGTCTACCGATGAGATTTCTTTTCAGGCTTTAGTATACTTCAATATCGAGGGTACTTGGATTCAAGACTATTACTTTATAAATGAAACTCCTAACGTCGATTACGTTACAGAACTTTCACGATACGTCTTAGTGAATACTCCTAACGGTTGGCGTTTCGATACTTTCTCACCTATATATTAGTTAAAGGAACATCTTATATTAAGATGTTCCTTTAACATTAAAATGTTATCCAACACACTTTTTGAACTTAGTCTTTCTATCGAAAGCTGGATTGAATGCATAGAAGTTCTTACTATCTAAATTTTCCTGTACTATCCTTAAAGATTCTCCAAAACGTTGGAAGTGTACTATCTCACGTTCACGTAAGAATCTTAGAGGTTCTTTAACGTCATAGGTATCTGCAAGGCGTAGCAGATTATCATAGGTGGTACGAGCTTTCTGCTCTGCTCCCATATCGTCTGATAGGTCGGTTATAGGGTCGCCACAACTTTGAAAGTAACTTGCGGTAAATGGTACTCCAGTCGCTGCAACTGGATATATTCCCGTAGTATGGTCTACAAAGTATGGTGCAAAACCACTGTTCTTAATCTCTTCCGTCGTTAAGTTCCTAGTAAGCTGATATACTATCGCCGATATTATCTCCATGTGTGCAAGTTCTTCTGTACCTAAAAAGTTATCTATATTGTATAATAAAGGACTCCCAGCAAGTAGCTGGGAGCTTTTCAATCTAAGATATATCTGTAGTAGGCAGTTCATCGATGTTAGTTAAATTCTTTAGCCATCTGTACTTTTTGTAATTTTTATATACTGCGGGTAGTTTAATAATCTCATCTATGTTTATGATTATATACACCATAGGGACTGAAAGTTTAAGTACGAAAGCACATAGTAATCCTAACGGAACGGTTACAGCCCACATAGTTATGGTATCACATATAAAGCCAAACTTACTATCTCCACCTGCACAGAATATTCCTGATATGGTTGCCATATTCAAAGATTTTCCTACTACGTAGTAAGAACATACTACTAACATGATTCTTAGATATGAACGTGCGGTATCGGTTAAGCCTGTAAATAGTGGTGTAAATGGTATTATCAATAATATTATTGCTCCCGATACTAAACCACTGATTAGTGCAAACTTGCATACCTTAGATGCATAACTCTTAGCCGTATCGAGATTTCCTTTTCCTAACTCATTTCCAACCAATATACCTCCACCATTGCCTACACCAGTACAGAAACATATTACTAAGTTCTTTATTATGTTAGCTATAGAATTTGCAGCAGTAGCATCACTGTTCATGTGTCCCATAATTACTGAATACATAGCGAATCCACAACCCCATACTAAAGAGTTACCTAACGTTAAGATGGTATACTTCCAAAAATCTTTTTTCAAGAAAGTATCGTTGTGTAGTATGTATTTTAGTTTAATCTTTATGCTGTCTTTATTAAGCATAATAGCCATAGTCCAGAGTAGTTCAATAAATTTAGATATCACTGTTGCTATTGCAGCACCTTTAACCCCTAAAGCTGGAAAGATTCCAATGCCGAATATTAGTATAGCATTAAGTACTATATTAATCGCTACGGATACGAAACTTATTATGGAACTCTTTAAGGCTAAACCGCAGTTTTTCATAACGCATAGATATATCTGTGATATTGCTAACAGAATATATGATATAGCTACGGATTGAAGATACTCTGCTCCCATATCTATTAAAATAGTATCTGATGTGAAGATTTTCATCAAAAGTTTTGGAAAGAACTCTGCACCTATGAAGAATATTATCGAGATTAATATTGAACTCTTTAAAGCTATGCCTATAATCTTTTCTATGGATTTTTTATCTTCTATTCCCCAATACTGTGCTACAAATATTGATGTTCCAGTAGATATTCCACTTATGAATAGGTTGTATATAAACTGAATCTGTCCTGCCAACGATACTGCCGATAGTGAATCTTGGCTTAAAATACCTAGCATCAAAGCATCTGAAGTACTAACCAATGCCAATACTAACTGCTGAAATGCTATAGGTAACACTATAGTTAATAGTTTTCTGTTGAAACTTATATTTTTATCTTTCATTGTTATAGAACCCCCTTAGTTCATATATATTATATATTAATCTTAAGAGGATTTCTATTCAAATAGTGACATCTTTATAGTAGATTTTTAACTTTTTTAAGATACTCCTAAAAGCTTAAAGTCTATAGTATAGTTCGATAGTTTTCCCTTAGTAGTATATTCTAGTAGTATTCCTAGAGGAACTCCATTTATATGTACTTCCATAGTGTTATTTTTATATACTATAATTCTATCCACCAGTTCATGGCATATCTCATTGCAAGGCTGTTTAAAGTCTAGTAGAGAAGTTATATTGTTTATATTTAGTTGTGTGTTGTAATAGTGTTGTAGTTCATATACTTTGTTTTGTAATCTATCAATCTGTTGGTTGTAGTATTCTTTTTGGGTGGATAGTTCTTCTTTAGATATTATACTACTAAGCATGGAATCTATTAGAAGAGTCTTTTTATCTTGTATGGTTTTAATCTGCTGATATGCGTTATTAATCTCTGTATCTAAGTTGGATAGGTTCCTTAATTCATTAGTTATGGTGTTGATAACATCACCTTGATGTACATCTATTAGACTCAAAATGTAACCAATACTAGATGTTAGAACTCTATCATTAATGGATATGTTGTTACACCGTTGTACTCCATACTTAGCGTTAATAGAACATCGCCAACACTTATACTTAGAGCCATTCTTTAAAGTCTTAGTTCTGCCTACAAACTTTTGATTACATTCTCCACAGAATATCTTACCACTGCACCAATATCTATTGGAATATCTATCATGGATATTTGAACGTCTTTTAAGTTCTGTTTGAGTATCATTCCAAGTATGTCTGTCTATTATAGCGTCATGGTGATTTTTTATGTACACCATACTGTCTATGTCGGTGTTATATCGTTTTTTATGCGTTAGGTAGTTCGGCGTGATGGTCTTGCTCTGTAGCAAATCTCCGACGTACTTTTCATTCTTTAATATCTTTAAGATGGTTGCATTAGACCAAGCCTTTGCATACTTTGGATATATTCCTTCTGCATATAGTTCATTGGCAATGGTATGAGTTCCTTTACCCTCATTTAGAAACTTGTGGAATATTAACTTAACTATAGGAACTTCCTCTTGATTGATATAGATGTTGCCATCTTTAACGATGTAACCTAATAAATCTCTGCCAAATACAGTACCTTGTTCCATCTTTCTACGTTGTCCCCACTTAACACGTTCAGAAGTTTTTCTGCTTTCCTCTTGTGCAATACTAGACATTATAGTTAATCTTAGTTCGCAATCATCGTTGAGAGTATCGATGTTATCGTTTAAGAAGATTACTCCAATACCAAGAGATTTTAACGTTCTCACACACGATAGTGTATCGACTGTGTTTCTTGCGAATCTGCTTACTTCTTTAGTATATATTACATCGAATAGGTTATGTTGAGCATCTACTAACATTCTATTAAACTGTTCACGCCTATTTAAAGAAGTTCCACTTATGCCGATATCGTAATATATTCTTATTAGTTTTAGGGTTGGATTCTTTTCAATATACTCATTAAAGTATGCTATCTGATTTTCAAGGCTATTTAGCTGGTCATCTCTATCGGTGGATACCCTACAGTAAGCTACTGCTCTTTTAATGTTTTCACCTTCTTTTTATAGTTATCTAATAGTTTTATTAGTTGAGTATTATCTATTATGTTGTCGTTGTGTAGTTTTTTGTAGAATCCTGTAGCTATTAAACTCTCAATGTGAAGTAGTTCTTTTTTAGATAATGTTATGCTGTTAGATATAAAATCGCCCCCTTAGTATATAATACTATAGATGTAACAGTATTTATTCTTGTTGAACGTTTATAATATATTGTGGATTTACAAACGGTCTAAAATGGTGTATAATAGTATAATAATAGATTTGAAAGGAGATGTTTTTTAGTGAATATGGTAATATTATTATCTGGTTTTATAGTATTGCTATGTATAGTATGTACTAAGTTCTCTAATAAGATAGGTATACCTAGTCTATTTCTATTCATAGCGTTAGGACTTTTATTCGGTTCTGATGGTATTTTAAAGATAGACTTCGATAACTATTTATTCGCAGAGAACGTATGTTCAATTGCTTTGATATTTATAATGTTCTATGGTGGATTTGGTACTCGTTGGAAAACTGCTAAACCCGTAGCAGTAAAATCCATGATTCTTTCTACCATAGGAGTAGTAGCCACTGCTTTCTGTGTGGGATTATTTTGTTACTATGTGTTAAAGATATCTTTTTTAGAAAGTTTATTAATAGGCTCGGTTATAAGTTGTACCGATGCTACTTCAGTATTCTCTATCTTAAGAAGTAAGAATCTATCTTTAAAGTATAGAACAGATGCACTTTTAGAGGTCGAAAGTGGTAGTAATGACCCTTGTGCCTATATGATGACCATGATTATAGTATCGATAATAAACGGTGAAAACTCTTCTGTTGGCGATATAGTCTTAATGGTGATAGCTCAGTTTGTGTTTGCAATCATATTTGGAGTGGGCATAGCATTGCTATCACTTTGGATTTTAAAGAAGTTCCCATTAATATCTAATGAGTTTTGTACTCTTTTTATATTTGGCATAATATTAATATCTTACGCTCTGCCAGTTGTATTCGGTGGAAATGGATATCTAAGTACTTACATAACGGGTATTATTATGGGAAATAACTATATTAAGCAAAAAAAGAATCTAGTGCAGTTCTATGATAGTTTAACTACCATTATGCAGATGTACATATTCTTTCTTTTAGGTCTATTAGCATATCCATCTAAGATGTTGCCCATAATTCCAAAAGCTTTGATAATTGTATTATTCTTGACCTTTATAGCTAGACCTTTAGTTATAACATTGTTTTTAAAACCATTTGGGTGTTCTTTTAAACAGATAGGTGTAGTATCGTGGGCAGGTTTAAGAGGAGCATCTTCAATAGTATTTTCAATCACTGCTACAGTAAATGCCACCAATTTAGAGAATGACATCTTTCATATAGTATTTTTTATAGTATTAATATCCATATCGATGCAAGGTAGCCTATTGCCGTTAATATCCAAAAAGTTGAACATGATTGACGAAACTTCCGATGTTAGAAAAACCTTTACCGACTATCAACAGGAAAATGATATACAGTTTATAAGAGTTAAGGTGCATGAAAATCAAAAATGGTGCAATAAGATGCTCAGAGATTTAGATATTCCACCACAAACTTTAATAGTAACCGTCGAAAGAGGTGGCAAAACTATTATTCCTAATGGAACTACTACCATAGAGGCTAATGACGTTTTAATATTAACTGCACCACCCTTTAAAGATACTAAGAATATGGAAATGTCCGAGATTGAAATATCACATGACCATGATTGGATAGATAAGCCTATTAAAGAGTTAAATCTACCTACGGATACTTTAATAGTTATGATTAAACGGCATGGTTTAACTATTGTTCCTAATGGTGATACCATAGTTCAGTTAAACGATGTTCTTGTCCTTGAAACTATTGAGGTCTTAGTATAATATGCTTTTTAGGTAACTATATACCTATATCGGTTAAAGCACCTTTAACTTCATTGTAAGGTATTACATATCTTTGGTTTAAATATCTCATAGATGCACCAAGTTCACCATCGGGGCCACCTAGTTGTGTAATGATTAATTTTGCAAGTTTAGGATTAGGTTCTTTAATGTTTACAGGGCATTCAAGTTTCTTCTCATACTTCCACATATATTAATCACAGCTCCTTTCCCATGGAAATGGTTGTGTAGCCCATTCCCAAGATGTTGCGTCGTCGTTTAAATGTTCAGCGGTAATGGGGCCAAAGCGTCGAGTATACTCATCTACAGCTTTATTTTTTAGAGTTAGATATTTCTTAAAGTAGTTTAAGGCACGTTGACAGTTAGGGTGAGTATCTAGGTAGAGATTAAGTTCGTAGAGTGAAAAGTCATACATTTGAATAGTCTTTAATAGTTTTTCTCTATCGTTCATAGTCCATACCTCCCTCACATAAGAATGGTAAATCTAGTTCTGTGAACATAGTGCCACGCTTTAAAGAGTCTTCTGGGGACATAGGTTCTTCCCACATTTGGTATGGTGTGAATGCAGATGCAAGTGGAATATCTTTAGGTAACCTAGTGGTTGGTATCTTAGTTTCTTGGTTTAAGTTTTGATGTTCCAAATAAACTGCTCCTTTCTGTAAGATATTGTAAACCATTGAACTTTTATGGGATACATTAATATAATATGTAGATATTTATTCTTTTGATACCATATTTTTAACTTATTTTTAGTATATAATAAATATACCTCCTTACTAAAAAGTAAAGAGGTGTATTTCTATGTTATTGTATTATACTTTCATGTATTATAGGTTAGCGTTGGAATCATCTACTTCTACTTCAACGGCATCATCTACTACTATTTCTTCGGGAGCAACGCTAGGTTGTTCCTCGGCAGTAGTAGTTGCAACGGCAACAGCACTTCCACAAGCTGGACAGTAACTAGCGTTCTTTGCAACCTTAGCACCACAAGAACACACTATAAAATCTTCTAGGGCAATTAATTGAGAGTTTAACTTAGCAATAGTTTCTTTAGAAGTTTCAATGGAAGTAATATACTCGGCAAACTCAGGAGATGGTTGAGTAGCAAATAGTTCCATGTACTTTTTACCTATTAAAGCATATTGTTTTTCTATGTTATCATCTTCTTTATGGATAGCACTCTTTAACTTTTGCTTTTCAACAGTAGTCTTAGATGCGTCACCAACGGCAGTTCCAGCCTCTTTTACCTTACTACCAACTGCAGATGCAGTATTTTTTACCTTATCGAAAAAACTTCCCATAATCAAAAAGACCTCCTTATTTCAATCCACGCTCGGTATATTATCAGAGTGCGATGTGCGTACATTGGTACGCATGAATAGACCTCGTGTCAGTAGGGGATACCGATTTTTCTCCGCCCACCACTGCCATTAAAATTCCTTTTAGCAATTCATCTGTCTTTATGATTATAACATTTTATAATATGAAAGTCAAGTGTTTTTTGTAAAAAATACCTAAATATTGCACCATTAGAGTTATCTTACCCTATAGCAACCTTCGTAGATATCTTCACCGTTACGAACCATTCTAGCCAAGACTACAAACCTATCATGATTAGTGGAACTTCCTGTATTGCAAGTAGATAGTGTAAGTAGCTTATCGCCATATTGAACGTCCACACCAGTTATTATCAACGATTTATTGAATGCTTTATTTACATAATAGTAGAATGTATTTGGGTCGGAAAGGTCGGAGTATTTCCAAAATTCAAAGTCTGAACCCTCAAGACCGTTGCATATCATGTAAGCGTATATCTTATAGTAACTGTATCCGTTGGAACTAGATAGCGTTATTATTGGATTCTTTTCGTAGAAGTCGGAATCATCTCTGTACTTTTTGAGCGTGGAGAACATAGAACCGTTTGCCATGTTATGTCCATATAGCGTGATTAAATCAGACTGTTGTCCGTTATCATCGAACGTTCCATAACAGTCCATGAATATCCACCCTGAATTAGATTCATTGCCATAGAAATCATGGCTTAGGTAGAAAGAGTTATCAGTAGTCTGAGTAAATGCATAGCTTATGTTTGTATTACTAATACTAATCCAACCTCTGGTATCTGAGTTATCATTCTTTAAATTAGCAACCTTTTCAGAGTATGCACTTGGCAGACTTGCTCGTGATATATTTGAATGGTCTGCAACATATTCAACTAAAGGTTCTAAAGTGGTGGCTACAGTTTCAGAAGTAGTTTCAGTTTCAGTTTCAGTGGTGACAGTAGTCACTGTAGTGGTAGTTATTTCGGTAGTAGTACTTTCTGTAGTAGTGGTATTAGAATATCCTATAGCTTCCATTCTAGTTACTGGTTGAGTATCCATTCTATTCTTAAAGAATATGAAAGCTACCATAACAATAACTATTATGGTAAATAGTAGAGCATCTGTTACAATCTTCTTTCTGTTTTGCAAACGTATCACCTCGTAAGATTAATGATAGGGTTGTAGGCTTCTTTATAGTCATAGGCGAACAGAGTTCGCCTATTTAGTATTATGATTTCAATCCACTTACACTGTTGAAGTGGGGGAATTTTTGCTGAAATTAGTTAAATGGTACGAATGAAGAGCCATCATAACTACCGCCCTTTAGTTCATACCATAACGATGGCATCAATGGGTCGGGATTGAACGTTGCACCTTCAGTACCTTCATATACATCTTCACCTGCACGAACACGTCTAGCGACTACTACCAACCTACCATCGCCACTGCTACCAAATAGATAGTTAGAAGTACAGGTAGATAGTGTAACTAACTTATCGCCATAGGTTACATCTACATCATTAGATATTAAACTTCTCATCTTGCAGTTGTTAGCGTAGTCATAGAACTCATCTTCTGAGTTAAAAGCTATCTTATTATAGTATTGGAACTGTTCTTCGTTGTCTGGGTCTACATTTTCTATGAATACAGAGAATATCTTATATAGTGAAGTTTCATATCGAGAGCTTATCTGTATTATAGGGTGTTCCTCATAGTAGCCTTCTTCGTCTTTATACTTCTTAAGTTGACCGAACATAGACTCATCTTGCATATTATGACCGTATATTACCATGTTAGTACTTTGAGAATCTCCTCCCATTATGCATCTGTAGTCTAAGAATATAGAACCTGCCTTAGCCTCTTGACCTAAGAAGTTATGTGTCAGATAGAACTCTTTCTCTTCTTCAGTAGTCTTTTGAACTATAGGATAGTCTATTCTAGTACCATCTATATAGATTGAACCAACGTAGTCAGAGTTTTGAGATATCCAATAGTCAGCCTCTGGAGAGTTGATATATATAGTTCTAGTTTCACCGTCTACCACTTCAGTTTCTGTGGTAGGTGCTTGAATATAACCTTCATCATCTGGGGTAGTAGTTACTTCAGCATCATCTACGGTTTCAACGTATGGTTGTAGACCTGCATATAGTTGTTCATACATCTTATCGTTCTTATAGTTTTGATAGAAATAATCGAACACTAGGTATACACACACACCAAATATTATTACAGATATCAAGAACACTATCTTTCGTAAACCTTCCGCAAAGGAATCTTCTGCACAAGGAAATAGTTCTCTTAGTATATCTTTAAGAGTAGTTTTTTTCTTCTTTTTTTTACTTTTGCCTTTAGCAGTAGCAGAAGCCATCACACAAACCTCCTATTAGTTTAGTCTTGTATGTTTTCTAGCATAGAGATAACTATTTCGAATACACATATAGTAGTTTTGCGTCTAATAGTATCTCGGTCGTAACCCATACCCCAAAGCTTTAGTAATCTTACAAAGGTTCTTTCTTTAAAGTATATACCAACGTATACAGTACCTATTGGAGTATTGATATCAGAAGTAGGTCCAGCGAATCCAGTTACAGATACACAGATATCAGCACCTGAACGAATCTTTAAACCTTTAGCCATAGCTTCAGCCGTTTCATAGCTAACCGTACCTAATGCATCTAATATTACAGGAGATACGTTTAAAAATTCGGTTTTCATTCTATTGGAGTAAGTACATACACCAAACTCATATACAGAAGACGCTCCAGGTATTGAAGTTATAGCTTGAGATATCATACCACCAGTGCAACTTTCGGCAACCGCTATGGTTAGGTTACTATTTTTTAATAAAGTTACCATCTTTTTAGCCAACATTGATGTATCATCGATTGTACTTATAGGTGAATATGATATTTTTAGATTGTTACTATCCATTTGCACACCGCCAAGTTAAAACATTAAAGTTAATAATGGTTGTATGGCAGATGTTACACCTACCATATCTTTTAATATATTTAAAAGCAGAAAACTGCTATTATTTGCACCCTGCTAGGCAGGGATAGAAAAAATTTATTGAAGAAGGGTTGATGTCTTAATAATGCTAAGGTATTACAAACCTTAGAGGAACTTGCTTAGGTGGAGTCCTAAATATGTAATGTGTGAAATTACAAGGACTCCACCTTGCAAGTAGTAAAAAGAGTTTATTATGAAGATTAAAAAAAATCTAGTCAGCATATTTAACTATTAGAGTAGTATTCTCTACGGCTTTGTTAATAAGTTCAGTGAAATTGAACCTATTTTGAGCCTTTTCAACTTCCTCTATAGAAGGCTTAGTCTTTGGGTGTTTTGGAGTAAACACAGTACAGCAATCTTCATAGGGGAGTGTAGAGGTTTCAAAGGTATTAATCTTTCTAGCAATGTTTATAATCTCTAACTTGTCCATGCCAATTACTGGTCTAAAGACTGGAATCTTGCATACTGCATCGGTACAAGCTATAGCTTTTAAGGTTTGACTTGCAACTTGTCCAACGCTTTCGCCTGTAATTAGTGCCTCACAGAACTGTTTTTCAGCTATCCTTTGAGCAATTTCCATCATAAGCCTACGCATAATTATGGTGAAGTATTCTTCGGGGCAATTATTTTTAATAGCCTCTTGAATCTCTGTAAAAGGAACACAGAAGAATGCAATAGTACCACAGTAATCTGTTAGCTTTTCGCATAGAGTTTCAACCTTAAGTCTAGCTCTTTCAGAAGTGTATGGTGGGCTTACGTAATGTATTGCAGATATCTGTAAGCCACGTTTAGCCATCATATAACAAGCTACGGGGCTATCTATACCACCTGATAGCAAGGCTAAGGCTCTGCCTGAACTTGCTACAGGTAGACCACCAGCACCTTCTATATTGCCAGTATGGATATATGCATTAGTATCACGAATCTCTACGGTTACTAAAACTTGTGGATTTTTAACGTCTACTGTTAGGTTTGGAAAGCGTTCAAGAATCTCATGACCTAGTTCTGTGCATACTTCGGGAGATTTCATGTGAAAGTTTTTGTCGGCACGTTTGCACTCTACTTTAAAGGTTTTGGCATAGGGTAGAACGTCCTCAAGGTATTCTAAGGTGGTTTTAACTATGTCATTAAAATCTTTTTTGCAAATAGCACACCTACAAAGTGCCGATATGCCAAATACTTGCTGTAGCCTTTCAAGGAAGGTATCTATATTTTCTGGTGAAGTATCTTTTGGAAGTATATACAGTGTAGATTGCATACTTTTGATACTAAATTCACCAACAGATTTTAGCTTTCTCTTTATATTCTGTATCAATAGTCTTTCAAATGATGTCTTGTTGTTACCTTTTAAAACAATCTCACCGTACTTAGCGAGTATAATTTCGTTTATCATAAGTTTGATAATCCTTTCATGATGTAGGAACTTTTTTTATTCTGTGGAACATCTATGGTAGATGTTCCACAAATCTATATAGGCTATTCTCATAATCTAATTAACTTTTTTTGGGGGGCGAGGATAATGCTTATTAAGACATATCCTCGCATACTATTCTATTCTAAAGGCGTTTATCGTAGTAGTAAGTAAGATATCTAGCCATAACACTATCTATAATTACGGCAATAGATACGAACACCGAAGCGTTAAAGTATCCCATTAGAGCTAGTATTATTATGGTAGCTAAGCACAAATACACCATAATTAAGTTGGTTTTAGACTGTGCTTTATCTCTAATGAGAATGTTTCGTTCGTCATGAAGTTCTATCTGTTCAAGTTTTTTTTCTTGAGCGGTCTTTCTATGGTACTTACCTAATAGCATCAATATAACGGCTATAGGGAATCCAATAAATATTATTATATCTTTTCTAAATATAGCATATAGGAAAGCAGTAACTATCTCTAACACTGTTCCAATATTAAATATTATCTTTTTAACATCTTTCTTAGTCATACAACATTACTCCTCGTATATGAATATATCTTCAATCTTTAGCTTAAAGTATCTAGCTATTTTAAAGGCTAGTATAATCGAGGGGTTATATCTTCCGTTTTCAAGAGAGCCTATTGTTTGTCTTGAAACTTCTAAAGCCTCTGCAAGTTCTTCTTGCTTTATGCCCTTGCTTTTACGGATTTCCTCCAATCTATTCTTCAACGATTTTGACCTCCGTTTTCTGCGTAAGATATTTATATGCTATGGAAAGTCCGCTTTACATACTTAATATTATCACATTGAATTAGAAATGTCAAGTATGTTTTCCATTTTCATGACAAGTAAGTTTTACATTTCGTTAAACCTGCACATATTTAGTCTAAAATAACTATAGTATTTAGTGCAAAATCACAATTGATTTTTTCCTTATTTTGGATTGATTTTTCTTAGAAAGTATTATATAATAATATCTGTAGATTACCCTAGTTTTAGAAAGGATTTTTATACTATGAAAATTCAATTAACTGGTAATAGTTTGAAAGTAATAGCAATGGTTACTATGTTCATAGACCACTTTGGAATACTAATATTTCCAGATGTAACTTTGTTTAGAATCGTTGGTAGGGTATCTTTTCCAATATACGCTTATCTAATAGCCGAGGGTTGTAAGTATACTAAGAACAGAGTTAAATACTTCTTGCAAGTCTTTATATTAGGATTAATCTGTAGCGTGGTGTTCATGGTTATGGAACGGTATATATTCTTCTGTATATTGATAACCTTTTCGATATCTATACTTATGATATATCTTTTAGACTATGTTAAAAAGTCTTTAAAAAGTAGATGGATATTATTAACCTTAGCTTTGGCAGGTACATTCTTTTTATGCAAGTATGTTGAGGTTGATTATGGTTTCTTTGGTGCTTTAGTTCCTATAATTACTTACTTAACTGATAGGAAACCGTACAAGTTTTTACTATTTACACTATCTTTAATAGTATTAATATTGGCAGTAGATAACTCTATACAGATATATTGTTTACTATCCTTGCCTTTTATACTACTATATAATGGTAAGCGTGGAAAGTATAATCTTAAAAAGTTTTTCTACTTATTCTATCCTAGTCACTTTGTTGTTATATATGCTTTAAGCATAATATTGGCGATGTTATAGTAAATGTGTCTAAGTACGGTGTGGATTTATAGTCAAATTTCACAAAGTTAGCAAACCTATCTTGATTTATTACCTCTTATTGTGTATAATAGTTTCAATGAATGAATTTTGTAATCTATTTGTAACCGTAATGTTACTAATCTTATACGTTTTCGTATATTAGTAAATCGTGAAATTTTTAAAGTCCTTATGGGTGATTTTAGTATTATCTATTAAGGTTCATGTAATATTGTCGTCTATTTAGAATGGAGGAAAAATGAAATGGTTAAGAAATTTTTAAGCCTAGTTTGTTGTTTCGCTGTATGTACTCCTATAGTTACTAGTGTTGCAGTACAAGATGCTCAAAATACTACTATAGTTACCTATGCTGAAGATAGTTATAATATGAAAGCTAGTAGCAAGGCAGTAAAACTTATTGAGGAATGTGAGGGATTCTCATCTACGGCTTATTGGGACTATAAACAGTGGACTATTGGTTATGGTACATACGTTGCAAGTGATACTACATATCCTAACGGTATTACCGAGGCAGAGGCTGAACAGTTACTATATAATGCCCTTACATATTACGAGGATTGTGTAAATGGTTTCTTAAAAAGACATGAGATTTCTGTTAATCAAGACCAGTTCGATGCTTTAGTTTGCTTTACATATGCTCTACCTGCATGGTCTTATAAGGGTAACGAAGATTACTCTATCGCTCAAATGATGATTAACGGTTGGGAAAATTACTCTGAACAGGAAATTTTCGATACATTCGGTCTATACGTTAAGGCTGGTTCTGGTGAGAATAAGGTTACTCTACCAGGTCTTGTAAAAAGAAGATTGATGGAAGCTTCTCTATTCTTATACGGCGATACTACTTATACTATGCCTAAAAATATGGTTTCAAGTACTACTAGTACTGAAACTTCTACTGAAACCTCTACTACTGAAACTCAAGTGTTAGTTACCGATACAAGTACATCTGATAGTGATAAGTATACTAGCTATAAGGTGTTCTCTGAAAACGGTGTTAGACTACGCAGTGATTACGGTTTAGACGGTGACAAGTTGACAGTGATTCCTGAAGGTGCTATAATCTCTACTAACGAAACCGTTACCGCTGATGGATATCTTTGGGGTAAGGTTGAGTATGATGGTATAACTGGTTGGTGTGCATTAAATTACTGCGATGAAATGAAAGATGGTAGTGTTATAGGTGATGTTAATGGCGATGGTAAAATATCCTCTATAGATGCTAGCATTATTAATCGTTGTGCTAAGAACGTCTTGACTCTTACAGATGAGCAGTTTGAAGCTGCTGACTTAAATCAAGATGGCAAGATTACTATGGAAGATTATAGCCTATTCTTAGAAATCTATTTAAACTAATACCAAAATTTACCGAGAGTGAATTAATACATTTTATGACTATGAACTTTTTTTTAAGTTTATAGTCATTTTTTGTTGCAATAAAGAATATCTTAGTGTATAATTAAAATTATTATTAGTATAAAGGTGGTTTGTATACATTATGCAAGGAAAGACTCATATAGCTGGAGCAGTCGCTCTTACTACTTTGATTACTCAACCAAAGACTATTGGTGAACTTTTATTATGTGTAGGAATATCTGCGGTAGGTGGGGCTATCTGCGATATAGATGTAGATGGCTCTATTGGTAGTAAACAACTAAAAAAGATTAGTGGCTTTGGAATTATAGTCTTGTTATTGTTGGTAGTGGCATTATTGACAGGTCGGGCTGAGTTCTCATCGGTGATGGCTAAAGAAAACTCTTTAGTGCGAACGTGCTTTGGTATAGTGGCTATGTTCGTTCTATGTTGGTTTGGAAAGAATCAACCACATAGAACCTTTATGCACTCCATTTTAGGAGTAGCTTTAATCACAGGAGCGTCTTACCTAGTATTTACTGAAATTTGGATATATATGCTCTTAGGTATGATATCGCATATACTTTTAGACCTTCTAAACAAAAAAAGAGTGCCTTTACTGTATCCACTAAAGAAACCTAAGTTCGCTTTAGGTGTATGTACTGCCGATAGTGTCGTAAATACGATTCTATTCTATGTATTCTCAGTTATGTGCGTCTTTGAGTTTGGATTCTTTATATATAAGATTTTTATTAGTTGATAGTTATTAGTTATTAATTGTTAATTAATACAACTAATTACTATATCTTTTATGATAGGCTTTTGAGCATTTATAGTAATGGCTTTTAAAAGGCTATCTTCTACTTGAGATGGGTCTGTGACCTTACTAGAGTACAGTGTAGCAATAGTATCACCAATGGATATACTATCACCTAATTGGTGGTTGAATACTATTCCAGCTGAATAGTCTATGCTATCGGATTTAGTATGTCTACCTGCTCCTAAGTTTAACGATGCTATTCCAACCTCTTGACTATCTATACTTTGAATATATCCACTAACCTTTGACTTTACTTCATAGCTATACCTAGGAACATCAAATATAGAATAGTCATCAACTATTTTAGCGTTTCCCCCTTGATATTCTATCATCTTCGAGAACGTTTCAAGTGCCTTACCACTAGATATAGCATCTAAGACTTTATCCTTTACAGTAACATAATCTGTATTTAATGCAGTTGATACTATCTCTGTAGATAGTTCTACGCATAGGTCTAGTAGATTTCCTCTAGTATTTCCCTTTAGAGTTTCTATAGCCTCTATGACCTCTAAAGAGTTACCTACATTGTATCCTAGAGGTGCATTCATATCGGTAATTAATGCAGTACATCTCTTATTGTAGAACTTTCCTATATCCACCATTAGATTAGCTAAAGTTGTTGCATCTGCGATATCTTTCATAAATGCACCACTTCCACACTTAACGTCTAAAACGATACAATCTGAATTGAGTGCTAACTTTTTACTCATAATGCTAGAACTTATCAAAGGGATACTATCTACGGTAGCGGTAACGTCCCTAAGAGCATAGATTTTTTTATCTGCGGGGGTTAGGTTTCCGCTCTGCGATACTATCGCACAACCAACTTCATTTATGGTCTTGATAAAATCTGTATGAGATAGCTCTACGTTAAAGTTTGGAATGCTTTCCAACTTATCGATAGTTCCACCAGTATGACCTAATCCACGACCAGACATTTTAGGCATTTTAACTCCACAACTAGCTACTATTGGTGCAACTATTAGAGTAGTCTTATCACCGACACCTCCAGTACTATGCTTATCGGCAGTGATACCCTCTACACTCTCCCAAGAAAGAACCTCTCCTGACCTTTTCATACAATCGGTTAAGTAGAACGTTTCTTCTTTAGATAGTCCATTTAGACACACTGCCATAAGCCATGCCGACATTTGATAGTCTGGAATAGTGCCATCTACATAGCCTTTTACTAGGTAAGATACTTCTTGTATACTTAACCTTTCTGTGTGTTTAGTCTTATCTATGATATTATACATACTTAACATAGAAAATCCCTCCTAAGATTTTTCTCCTTTCAATTTAGATACTTAAAATCTCCTTTAATGAAACTCTTTTTTCATAATCAACTTTCATTTTGCCCATGATATAGCTCTCTGTAAAAATCTAATTTTTTATAATTAGAACATTTTTTCTCAGCAAAATATATAACTTTAATTCTTTTCTTATTGTCTAAGAATTCAAAATTAGGAACGTTAGAGAAATTAAATCTAGTTTTATCGGGATTTTTACCAGCTTTTAAAACTCGTGTTTTATAGTGTTTTTCAAGTTCACCATTAGGCATACACATAATAGAGATTACTAATATATCCAAATTTTCTTTTTCATATAATATAGTTACAAAGTAAGTAAGACATATTTTTTCTTGTGTAGTACCTTTATTATAATAGGTAGGTAATGAACTGTTATATAGTCTATTTTCTTTTCCTTTAACCTCCATATATCCAGTATAACTATTTTGATTAATTCCAACAAATATAGATTTAGCATAGTCGCCAATGTTGTCTGTTTGAACAGTTTTTAAATCTATGTGTATAAAAGCATCTTCCACTTCAAAGAATAAATCTGAACCTACAGGAGCAGAATTCGGTTGACCAATACCTTTACCATTTAATAGAGCATAGACTATCCTTTCAGCACCAACAGCAAAATCTGATATACCACTTTTATAGTATCTAAACCAATCATCTTTAATCTTTTCTTTAGTTTTAAATCCCAATAGCATTTCATCTTCTGCAAACTTCAAAAAATGATAATATTTATTTAAAAATTTCATCTCTATAGTTTCTATCTTTTTAAAATCAATCTTATCACACATTTTTAAATTCCTCTTAATTGTTTAACTATGCCTTCTGCAATCAACTTAGCTAATTCTACAGGGACTGCATTACCTACTTGAGTATACATTCTATTTAGACTTCCAGTAAAGATAAAATCTTTAGGGAATGTTTGAATTATAGCACATTCTCGTACACTCAACCTACGCATTTTACTTACATGAATTTCGGGGCTAGTTGCAGTAATAGTATCGCTAGGTCTGTCCCAATTTGTTATTCTTAAAGATTGGTCAAACTTTATAGGTTTTTCAATCAAAGTAGTAACTTGTAAGTCATACTTATCATCGAAATTAAAAATTTTTTTTAGTTCCCACCAATCATTAGGTTTAGGTATACTACCAGAATTATTATCTTTTCTAAACCAATGACCAGCTGTATATTTATATCCAAAATGTTCATCTACACGTTTAGTAGTCCAACCAGACTTATCACGCCAATATTTTAAATAATCACATATATCATGTTGATTAACCTCATATTTTCTTCCCCAGAATGTATCCGAAACATTAGTAGATGCAATATGGTTGTATACTACCTCTCCATTTTCCAATGTGATGGGATTGTTACTTAACCTAATATTACTTAAATATCCAATAGCTTGTTTAGTAGTAATAGCAGGTAATAGATTATTTTGAGGTTTATCAATATAATGTGTTTTTTTAGGGAATGGATTTTTTAAACCTAATCTATTTCCTATAATAAAAACACGTTCTCTTAATTGTGGAATGCCATATTCTGCACTGTTTAAAATATTAAAGTCCACTTTATACCCCAAATTTTCAAAATCAGATTTTATCATTTCAAAGATTTTGCCATTTTCTATAGATAGTATGCCTTTAACATTTTCAGCGACAAAATATTTTGGATTTTTATCCTTTATTATTCGTAACATTTCCCTATAAAGAAAGTTACGAGTATCTTCCATAGAACGTTTATTATTAGCGACAGAAAACCCTTGACAAGGAAAGCCTCCTATAATTATGTCAGGACTATTTGGGATATCACTACTAGAGATTTTAGTAATATCACCAAGTATTATATGATTTCCTATATTATTTCTATAAGTATCCACTGCTTCCTTAAAAAAATCGTTTGCCCAAACTATTGTGCAACCCGCTTTTTTAAACCCTAAATCCATGCCACCAGCACCAGAAAACAAAGATATTACTTTTATATCTTGTTTAATCGTAGACACCTCCAGATATTACACATTAAATCTAAATAGGACGATATCGCCATCTTGCATAACGTAATCTTTGCCCTCAAGACGCACTAGACCTTTTTCTTTAGCGTTTGCCATAGAGCCACAAGCCATTAAATCGTCAAAAGATACTACTTCAGCACGAATAAATCCTTTTTCAAAGTCTGTATGAATTTTTCCTGCTGCTTGAGGTGCTTTAGTTCCCTTAGTGATAGTCCAAGCACGAACTTCAGGCTTACCAGCGGTCAAATAAGATATCAAACCTAGTAAGGAATATCCAGTTTTAATAATTCTACCCAACCCAGATACTTTTAAGCCTAAATCTTCAAGGAACATAGCTTTGTCTTCAGCGTCCATATCAGATATTTCAGCTTCTATTTGAGCACATATTGGCAACACTGCCGACTTTTCTTCTTCTGCAATCTTGCATACCGACTTGTAATTTTCATTAGTATTTACGTTGTTTCTAAAGTCATCTTCACTTAGATTACAAGCGTATATTACAGGCTTTCCAGATAGTAATGGTGTAGATTTAATCCATTCTCTTTCGTCATCGGAATAGTTATAACCTCTAGCCGACTTTCCACTCTCTAAATAAGATTTTAAATCTTCTAAAAAGTCAAGTTCTGTCTGTAAAGATTTATCTCCCTTTAGAGCTTTTTTAGTCTTATCGATACGTCTTTCTAACATTTCTATATCTGAAAAGATAAGTTCAAGGTTAATAGTTTCAATATCTCTAACTGGATTAATAGAACCATCTACGTGTATGATATCCGTACTTTCAAAGCACCTTACAACGTGAACTATAGCATCTACTTCACGAATATCTGCTAAGAACTTATTTCCTAGACCCTCACCCTTAGATGCTCCTTTTACAAGTCCTGCAATATCCACGAACTCAAGAGTTGCAGGGGTAAACTTATCTGGGTTATACATCTCTGCAAGTTTATCTAGTCTTTCATCTGGCACTGATACTATTCCTACATTCTTCTCTATAGTACAAAATGGATAGTTTGCACTTTCTGCACCTGCATTAGTTAGTGCATTAAATAGTGTACTCTTTCCAACGTTAGGTAATCCGACCATACCTAGTTTCATAAAAATCAACTTCCTTTGTTATAATATTTTTATGCTTTAGCATACTATTCATATTATATCACATAGCTTGAAATAATGTCAACTGCAATCCCATTGGCTTTAGACGATGGGTGTTAAGGTTGACAATCAATACTAAGAATAGTATAATATAATCATGAATAAGTGGAAATCGAGGGTAGAAAGCAGGTGACGGTCAATGTTAAAAGCGTATAAATACAGGATATATCCCAATAAAGAACAGCAGATTTTACTCTCAAAAACATTTGGCTGTTGCAGATTTGTATATAATCAGATTCTCTCGTATCGTAAAAATCAGTATGAAACAGAAAAGAAAAGTATGAATAAAACTTCTTGTAATAACTATTGTAATCAGGTGCTGAAACCACAATATGAATGGCTTAAAGAAGTAGATAAGTTTGCTCTTACGAATTCTATTTATAATATGGATACGGCTTATCAGAAATTTTTTAAAGAACATGCAGGTTATCCAAGATTTAAAAGTAGGCATAATCATAGAAAATCATACACAACGAACTTTACCAACAACAATATAGCAGTGTCCAAAAATAGTATAAAATTACCGAAATTGCGACAAGTAAAAGCAAAAATACACAGAAAGTTTACAGGATTAATAAAATCCGCAACAGTTTCACAGACACCAAGTGGTAAGTATTTCGTATCGGTACTGGTAGAAACTGAGCATATAGCATTGCCAAGAAAAAACAAAAGCGTTGGACTGGATTTAGGTATCAAGGATTTGCTTATTACATCAGACAGTAAAAAATGTAAAAATCCAAAAACTTTGCGTAAATATGAGAAAAAACTTGCAAAGGCACAGCGAGAACTTGCACACAAGCAGAAATTAAGCAGAAACAAAGAAAAACAAAGAATAATTGTTGCAAGACTGCATGAAAAAATAACAAACATCAGAAAAGATTATCTGCATAAGATTTCTCATGAGATTATCAGCGAAAACCAAGTGATAGTTTCAGAAAATTTGCAGATAGGCAATATGATGAAAAATCATAATCTTGCAAAAAGTATAGCAGACGTATCATGGTACGAACTAACAAGGCAGCTAAAATATAAAGCTGAGTGGAACAGTAGGGAATATGTCAAGATAGATACGTTCTTTGCAAGTAGTCAGTTATGCTCATGTTGTGGATATAAAAATCCTAAGACAAAAGATTTATCTGTCAGAGAATGGATATGTCCTAAATGCAGTACAAACCATGACAGAGATATAAATGCTGCTAAAAATATATTGGCAGAAGGTTTAAGACAAATAGCATAGTCAAAAATAAATAGGGCAGGAACTGTCCGAATTTACGCCTGTGAAGATAGTAGGTTACGAGGTCGATGAAGCAGGAAGCCCATTGGCTTTAGACAATGGGTGGTTCACTAAAAACAGAAAGGAGAAAGCTACTCGATATAATATCCAAAAGTAAAAGCTAAGTGTACAAAAAGATTTATAATAAGCTTAATAATATTCGTACTGACTATCCGAATAGCTGTACTGATAAAGACTAAATCAATTTAGAACATAATTGCTTATATATATATTTTGAGTAGCAAATATTTTATATTGATATATACTATTACTTTCAATCCCGCTATAGATTATGTAGTACATACTGATGATATAGTATTAGACTCTATAAATCGCTCTAATCACGAGGAGATATATTTTGGTGGTAAGGGAATTAACGTATCTATAGTGTTAAACGAGTTAGGAATAGAATCTAAAGCATTAGGATTCGTGGCGGGTTTTACAGGAAAAGCTATCGAAGAAGGAATATCTAAGCAAGGCATAGAAACAGATTTCGTCCACCTTGAAGAGGGATTTTCTCGAATCAACGTAAAGATAAAGTCTAATAAGGAAACAGAAATAAATGGACAAGGGCCAAAAATTCTCGATTCTGACATACTTAAACTCTTTCAAAAGTTGGACGCAGTTCAAGATGATGATATCATTATACTTGCAGGTAGTATTCCAAATAGTCTACCTAGCAATATCTACGAAAAGATTATTGAACATTTAAAACCAAAAAAAGTAAGGATAGTAGTGGATAC
Source organism: Ruminococcus sp. (assembly GCA_021200215.1). Lineage (GTDB taxonomy): Bacteria > Bacillota > Clostridia > Oscillospirales > Ruminococcaceae > UBA5884. The sequence continues at coordinate 24,798 of JAJQGV010000155.1, forward strand.
TACTAAAGATTTACTCTTAAATGTTCTAAAGTACGAGCCATATCTAATTAAACCGAACAATTTTGAACTTGAGGAAATATTTGGCATAAAATTAAATACTATTGATGAGATATCTAAGTATGCTAGAAAACTCAAGCGTATGGGAGCATTAAACGTATTAGTATCTATGGCAGGTGATGGTGCTTTATTAGTAGATGAGAATAATGAAATCCATATATGTCAAGCCTATAAGGGCTTGGTTAAAAATTCAGTAGGTGCAGGAGATTCTATGGTTGCTGGCTTTATAGCAGGTTTATTGAACGGCAATTATGACTATGCTCTAAAGTTAGGAACTGCATCTGGTGGAGCTACTGCATTCTCAGATGGTTTAGCTACAAAAGATACAATATTTCAACTATTAAACCAGCATATTCTTTGAAGTGACTTTCTCTTACTGCCTATACTACACATAGAGGCAATGTCTTTTCACTTAATACACTCAATAAATATCAACAAACTAACCCCACGGAAATCCATTAAACAATAAAGCATGATGTTAGAAATCGCCTTTTGCTTCACTATGATTTCTGATATTCTTTTTTTCTCATTAAAGTATCCAAAAAATGATAAACATAAAACTGTGGTATCAATCGCAATCTTACTAGTATAATCGATGAGATATTTATTTAAAAAAAAAATATGAATTACCTATTGACAAATATTTCCATATATGATATAATATCAACAGTTGATTTAACTTTCCATATAGAATAATATTGAAAAATACAGCTTTTCTTTCTAGGCTGTATTTTTTTATCTATAGTTTATTGTAGTACATCTTTGTAAATAATATAAGTAAATACGGCGATTAGATACAATATCTAATCGCCATACTTTTATGATATATATTTTTACTATCTATGATGCCATAGACAATGAATCTTTGATGAAAGAAATTTGAGTTAAACTATTTCTAAGCATTCTTCCATTACTTCGAGTAAGGTATCTGGTAGGACATCATTTCTGTAAATCATATCCAAGATAGAAGTAGCCTTATCGATATCACTGCTAACAGAAGAGCAAACTTCTTTTTCGACTAGTCCATCGACCATTTTATGTACTTCAATATCAAAAGTAGTACATATTGTACCTTCAACCACCTCATCTTTCTTTATTAAGTAGTATGTAAGAGAGAAATCTCCTACTATCTTATTCATTTCCGTAATATTTGCTGTATAAAACATATAAAACTTCCTTTTCTGTAATATTAATTTTATAAATCATAGTCTTGAAAAACTATTATCATGATATATATACGAATTATAATTTTTTTTATTAACATAAGAATGAATCTACCTCTTAAGGAAAAAATCTAATAATACCCCCTTTGATAACAGCTTTCAAGATATATGATATATATTTTTACTATCTATGATGCTATAGACATTGAATCTTTGATAAAAGAAATTAGAATTAAAGTATTTCTAAGCATTCTTCCATTACTTCGAGTAAGGTGTCTGGTAGGACATCGTTTCTGTAAAGCATATCCAAGATAGAAGTAGCCTTATCGATATCACTGCTAACAGAAGAGCAAACTTCTTTTTCGACTAGTCCATCGACCATTTTATGTACTTCAATATCAAAAGTAGTACATATTGTACCTTCAACCACCTCATCTTTCTTTATTAAGTAGTATGTAAGAGAGAAATCTCCTACTATCTTATTCATTTCCGTAATATTTGTTGTATAAAACATGTAAAACTTCCTTTTCTATAATATTAATTTCATAAATCATAGTCTTAAAAAACTGCTATAATAATAATGATAGCACTCTATAATATCGACATATATACGAATTATAATTTTTATTAACGTAAGAACAAACTTGCCTCTTAAGGAAAATAATTCAATAATATCTTTGATAACAGCTTTCAAGATATATGATATATATTTGTAAATTAGCTAATTACAATGATGAGTATATCACTAAAAGAATTTATTGTCAAGCACGATTCTCTATCAGCGGTTAATAAAATAAAGATATTTCGCCGATACACTCGCATATATCGGATTTTTAAGTTAATATTATTAGGTGATTTTTCGGCGGTGACTTTACGTTATTAGATTTATGCGGAAAATCGGCAAAAAAAATTCGACAAATTTGCATTTTTTTTGAACAATGAAAATTCCACATAGATATGTGAATACAACGCATACTATATTTTC
>JAJQGV010000119.1 GCA_021200215.1 Ruminococcus sp.
GCATCTAAATCATTGGAATAATTCTTTACTAAAGCATTCTTTAAAGTAAGTAGGTCTAAGATATCCACAGAACCATCTAAGTTGACATCGCCTAGTAGGATATCTTTAGAATACTTCTCAACTATAGATACGTTATCGGCATAGTAGCTAACACAGAACTGATACTCACTAACTGCATTTAATAAATCAAAAGATATAAGGTCGCCTACCTCAACATCTTCAGATACCCCATCTACTAAGTATATGTATGCACTTGAATAATCACTGTCGGTTAGTTTAACGTAAGCACCATTATCAGTATACCTACCTAACACTTCAGCGGTTTTATATGTTAATTGTGAAGTATCTTTTTCAAGCATTAAAGAGTCTGAGATATTGCTAAGTTCATAGAAATCTGCAATGTAAAGATTATCTTCAACGAATACAAAAGGTTCTAAGTAAAAGAATGATGTATTATAGCCAGCATCTATATCGATACCGTATAGGTACACATAGTTACCTATATTATCATCTTTTGAACTAGCAACGTTTATAACGGTAGCATCTATATTAGAATTATATCCGCATGATATACCATTAATATAACCTGCATCTGCTACAAAGTCCGATTTAATTAATGGAACATTCTCTGAAGTGTATAGCTCATCAGTAGTAAAGATTATGCTTGTACCTCTGCTGTAATCATCTGGTAGAGGTTCTTCAGTAAATATATAGAAACTATCATCGGTTGAAGAACTTTGATGTGGTGTAACTTTAACACAATGTTGATTATACACAAAATCTATAGTAGCAAAAATCACTAATACTTCATCATCAGTGAATGCTTTAGGTTCACAAGATTGTATTAACTCTGTAGTATAACTACTTTCTAGTATGAAGTTCTTAACGTAGTCACGTGATTCAACATTATCAGAGTTAAGATTTATGCCTACAATGTCACCAACATTGTAATCACCCACTTCTAAGTAGTACGTCTTAGCGTTATATGTTTGAGAGTCTTCATATAACTGAACGTATACACTTTCACCTAAGTATAGTAGTGTCAAATCATGAGTTGAATAATCTATGTCACTAGTTAAAACGTCATCATAGGTTTGAACATTTTCCTCTTCCACTGCCATTACTGTACCTTGAGAACCTATTGCAGTACATATAAGCAAACACATCAATGTAGATATAAACTTCTTTTTTTTCAATATAAACACTCCCCTTAAAAAATTTAAACTCTTATAATAGAGTACGCATCACCAATATGAGTATAGAAAGATATTACACCATCTTCAATAGTAGTTTGTACGTTCTTACCGTTACATAGTACCTTAACATCGCAGTTTGGACGTACTTTGCAAACTCCACCACAGTTAGATACAATCTTAGCAGATGTTAAAAGATTATCTTTCCAATCGATAGAGATTTCAAAGTTACCTCTAGCTTTTAAACCACTAACAGAACCGTTCTCCCATGATGGTGCTAACGATGGCAATAGATTAATCTCACCACTATGTGATTGCATTAAACTTTCAGCTATACCAGCAGTACCACCAAAGTTACCATCTATTTGGAAAGGTGGGTGATTATCGAACATATTGCTATTAGTAGAATGTGCAAGTAGCATATATAGATTTTCTTCAACCTTTTGACTATCTAGTAACCTAGACCACATATTAACTATCCAAGCTCTGCTCCAACCAGTGTGACCGCCACCATGCGATAGCCTTCTTTCAAGGGTTGCCTTTGCAGATTTTGAAAGTTCAGGAGTCTTATATGGGGATATTAAATCTGCTGGATATAGTGCAAAAAGTTGCGATATATGTCTATGTCCTATTTCAATCTCATCATAATCTATAGCCCATTCTTTAATCTGACCATACTTACCAACTTCAATCTTAGGGAGCTTATCTCTCATAGATTTTAAAGTGTCTGTAAAGTCGTCCTCTTTACCTAAAATCTTTGCACTTTCTATTACAGAATTGAATAGTACCGTTATTATTTGACTATCCATAGATGGTGCTATACATAAAGAACCTTTAGTACCTTTTTCAGTTAGATATGTATTCTCTGGTGATACCGACGGGCAAGTCACTAACCTACCTTGTTTATCTTCAATCAGATAGTCCACAAAGAACTCTGCACACTCTTTAAGTGTTGGATACTTTTCTTTCAAGAAATCTAAATCTAAAGTGTATAGATAGTGTTCAAAGATGTGTAAACATAACCACGCAGAACCCATAGGCCAAATAGTAGCGGGTATCCATAGGTCTTGAGGAGCAGTATCACCCCAAAGGTCGGTATTATGATGGCATACAAAGCCTTTACAATCGTACATAGTTTTAGCAGTTTCTCTGCCATTAGGACGCATTTTTTCTATTAAGTCGAATAGTGGTACATGGCATTCTGATAGGTTACAGTTTTCAGCACACCAATAGTTCATTTCAGTATTGATATTGACAGTGAATCTGCAACCCCATGCAGGCCACATATCCTTATTCCAAATACCTTGTAAATTCATAGGTAGAGTGCCCTCACGACTAGCAGATATCATTAAGTAGCGACCAAAATTAAAGTACAATGCATATAGAGTATTATCCTTAGTATTGACATCACCATTTTTTAAACGTTCAATACGCTTATCGGTTGGAAGTTTACTAGCACCATGACTGTTATCGTTCAGTGTAAAAGATACTCTATTAAATAACTCTTGATAGTCTTGAACGTGCCTATATAATAACTCATCGTAGATGCTATCTCTAGCATACTCACAATCTAATAGTGCCGATTGTTCATAATCCTCGGTACGGTAACTAGTCTGTGCAGATAGTATGTAAGTAACCTCATCGGCATCTTTTACGCAGAGTTTTCCACCCACGGTGTATACCTCTCCCCCACTTTGAATAACCGTCAAAGCACTAGCGAAAGATATCCCATCTTTACCACCAGTACCACCAGTGTATAGTATAGTCTGTTTATCGTAAGGGCGACTATCGTCGAAGTAGTCATCTCTGCCATCTATATGAGCAGAAACGTTTATAGAGTTAGGTTTATCACCTTCAATATGTATAACCATAACACCATCGGGTTCAGATACAAATGCCGTTCTTAGATACTTTACACCATTAGATGTAAACTCAGTGACCGCTATAGCATTAGATATATCTAAAGAACGCTTATATCCAGAAGATTCTTCAACGTTAGACATATCTAAAAATAGGTCACCTAATGGCATATAGTGACGTGAATTAGGTGTAACCCCTTGCATATATGTAAATGCCAACCTTTCAGCATCTTCGATATTTTCCTCAAATAGTAGATTTCTAATCTCTTGCAGATGTTCTAAACTATTAGGATTATTCCTATTCCTTTTGCCACCCGACCAAACACTATCTTCATTTAAGTGGATAAGTTCATTAGCGACTCCACCATAGACCATTCCACCTATACGACCATTACCTATAGGTAAGGCTTGATTAAAATCTGTAGCAGGATTTTCGTACCAAAGTATATTATTATCCATGAAAAACACTCCAAAATAAATATATTATAAGTATAAACGTATAGTTAATTATATCATAGTAGGATATTTTTTGCAACTAAAAACTAAAATATGTACAAAAATCCGTACCCAAAGGCACGGATTTTTTTAAGATATCTAAGTAAATGAAATTACTTAATTTCAACAGTAGCACCAGCAGCTTCAAGCTTAGCCTTAAGTTCTTCAGCATCAGCCTTAGAAATGCCTTCCTTAACAGTCTTAGGAACAGATTCAACGAATTCCTTAGCTTCCTTAAGACCTAGACCACAAACATCCTTAACAGCCTTGATAACAGGCATCTTAGAATCACCAAATGAAGTCATAACTACATCAAATTCAGTCTTTTCAGCAACAGCCTCACCAGCACCAGTAGCAGGGCCAGCAGCAGCAACTACAGCAGTAACGCCGAACTCTTCTTGGATAGCGTCTACTAATTCTTTTAATTCAAGAACAGATAAAGTCTTGATTTCTTCTACCATATTTAAAATCTTTTCTGAAGCCATGATTAAAAATCTCCTTTATTATAATAAAATTCAAATCTCTATATAGATAGAGCAAGGTTAAGCAACCTCTTCGCCATTTTCGTTCTTGTCGACAACGGCTTGTAGAGTTGCAGCAAGTTTTTGCATAGGTCCTTGTAGAGAACCAACGAGCATTGCAAGTAAAGTTTCTGTTGATGGAATCTTAGAAAGTGCTTGAACACCAGCTTGGTCGTATACTTCTGTACCGATATAACCAGCCTTTAGTTCAAACTTATTTTCAAGTTTTTCAGCGTACTTACCTAAAATTCTAGCAGGAGCAGTTTCATCAGCATCAGAAACGGCGATAGCAGTAGTACCAGCAAGGACGCTATCTAAACCTTCAATACCTGCCTCAGCTAAAGCTCTCTTTAGCATAGTATTCTTTTCTACAGAGTAGTGAACACCAGCCTCACGGAGTTCTTTTCTCAATGCAGTATCCTCTTCAACGGTGATACCCTTATAGTCAACTAAAACACCAGACTTTGAATTCTTTAAAAGTTCAGTTAGTTGAGCAACCTTATTTTGCTTAGCTTCTAAAATCTTAGCACTTGGCATAACATTTCACCTCCGATTAATTAACCTAAAACATATATACTATATGAAAAAATCCTTTTCCCGACAGTTTGAGAAAAGGCATAGAACTTAAAATATACTCATTCATGCTTAAACATTCCTCGGTTGGACTTACTTTCTGCCGACTGTCTTTAGAACTTAATCATATCAAATTAAGTTGCAACCATGCAACGGTAGTTATTATAACATATCTTCTGCACTTTGTCAAGAGGTTTAAAAAAAAAATTCTTCCTAAATTTTATCAATTTCTAGTGAACCCTGCACTAAATTTAGATAAAATCTCAAAAAGGTATTGCAAACATCTTAAAAGTGTGATATAATATATCTCATGAGTAGACTATACGGTAGCATGAACGCTTTAGTTTATGAGGAAAGTCCGAGCATTATAGAGCAGAATAGCTGTTAACGACAGCCGAGGGCGACCTTAGGGCTAGTGCAACAGAAATAAACTACCTATTCACGTAGGTACAGGTGGAAAGGCGAGGTAAAAGCTCACCAGAATGTATGAGAGTACATTGCTATGTAAACCCTATTCAATGCAACGTCTATTGGTGCAACTCTATCATAACGTCTGCTCGGCGGATAGATTGTAATGACGGCTTTAACTATATGGCGACATATAGTATAGATAAATTACCGTACACGACAGAACTCGGCTTATCGGTCTAGTCATATATTAGAGAAAAATCGGGACTACCCGATTTTTTTATATACTTAATGTTTGGAGATTTTATTATGAAAAAAATTTTAACATACATAACTATATCTATAATATTCATGTTAAACGTTTCATGTACTGAACTAAAAAATGATACCACTATTAATAGTTCTACTATGAAAGTGGGTATAGTAGACGAAACTTTTTCCATGTCTGTTCCTGAAGAGTATACAGAAACATCTTCCGAGTACATAGACAAGTACTTCACTAAAGATGATACTGCTAGTATTATATTTACTAAAGATAGTGACGTATATCAATATGACAATGCAAATGAATACTATTCAAATGCAATATCGCAATACAAAGAAACTTTTTATAACGTTCAAGAGATATCTAGTGAGGTTGTAACTGTTAGTGGTATATATAATGCTCAAATTGTAGAGTTTTCATATGAAATATACTCTGAAAGCAACGTTATAGATATGACTTGCTACGTTGAGTATATTCTAACTGGAAATACTGTATACATAGTAACGTGTTCTGCTCCTACAGATAAATATTCAAACTATAGAAACGATTTTGTACAATCCATTGATTCTATATCTATTAACAGATAGTATGTATACAATTTGGATATAATACTATATAGAACTTTCTAACCTACACTATATATAAT
>JAJQGV010000098.1 GCA_021200215.1 Ruminococcus sp.
AGGTGAAACTTTAAAACTATTTTAAGAATTATACAGTATACTATAATCAAAGAAAGAGATAAGATAACTTTTTAGAAAGGTGCTGATATATTATGGCAATTAGAACTTTTAAACGTAAAGAGATTAAGTTCCTATTAACAGATGAACAGTATAAGGCTTTGATTCCAGTATTAGAACAGTATATGCGTCCAGATGAGTATTGCGTAGATGGTAATGAGTACGGCATATATAACCTATACTATGATACTGAGGATAACTACTTAATTAGAGAAAGCCTAGCTAAACCTTATTACAAAGAAAAACTTCGCCTTAGAAGTTATTACTCTCCTGCCAAACCTACAGACAAGGTATTCCTTGAGATAAAGAAAAAGGTCGGCGGAATAGTGGTAAAAAGACGTGTTACTATGACCCTAGAAGAGGCTACTAGATATATAGAAACTGGCGAAAAGCCAATCTCTACTAAGTACATTCAAAATCAGGTGTTTGCTGAGTTAGATGCTTTCTTATTAAGATATACAGTTACTCCAAAACAGTATATAAGCTATAAGCGTCAAGCATACTTTGGCAAAGAGGATAGTAACTTTAGAGTTACCTTCGATAGAAACATCACTACTAGAAGAAACGATTTAAGATTAAGCTCTAACAGTTACGGTTGGCAGATTATTGCTCCTACACAACACCTAATGGAGATTAAGATTAGTGAAGGTATTCCATTATGGTTAGCTAATGAATTGGCTAATTTAGGTATATTTAGAACTAGCTTCTCAAAATATGGTACAGGTTATAAACAGTATGTGTACCATCAACTTCATAGTAATAGTTTAAAAAACGAAGAAAGAAAGGTGATTTCAATTGCTTAATCTAAATGCAATTACTTTAAGTGCTACTGATGATTTAGTATCACAACTAACTGAAGAAACTTCCACTTCTGTAGATATGGAACAGTTTATCATATCTACTATATGTTCAATCGTCATAGGTTTTTTAATCAGTGGCGTGTATATGTTCACACATAGAAAGAGTGGTTTTGAACAAAGCCACGCAATAACCATAGTAGCACTACCCGTAGTAGTAGGAACTATAATAATGTTAGTAGGAAATACTGCTCAAGCATTTAGTTTAGCTGGAGTATTCTCGTTAGTAAGGTTTAGGTCTGGCTCAATAGAATCTAGTGATATATGTTACATATTCTTTAGTGTAGCAGCTGGTTTAGCTTGTGGTACGGGATACGTTCAATATGCATTCTTATTCTTAGTAATACTAGGTGTGGTATTAATAGTTATGAGTCAATTTAACTTTGGAAAGCCTCTAACTAAACACATGACACTAAAGATTTCCATTCCAGAAAACTTGAACTATCTAGGTCTTTTCGACTCTACCTTAGATAAATATTGTACATCTTGGAACTTACAACGTGTTAAGACTACAGAATTCGGCAGTCTTTTCGACTTAGTCTTTAATGTAGAAGTTAAAAATACCGCTGACCAAAAGAAGTTCTTAGATGAACTTAGAACTTTAAATGGAAACTTAAACATTACATTGGTATTAAACCGCAAAGAAGACAAAATATATGCTTAAAACTCTTAAAAGATTATAATATTCACACTCTCGAAGATAACTAGGCGGAAATATCCGCCTAGTTTACTATAAAACATATTCTATTGATAATGTTTTTCATTAATATTTTTCCTTTCCATATCCAAAGCGATGTTACTTACTCGCTTTGGATATTCATATGTTGGATTTTGCATTTTTTGGTTGACAAAATCTAAAATATAGGTTAAAATTATATAGGATACTTTTATACCTCTTGGATATCTGTAAGAAAAAGGATTGAGTTAAATATGAATGGATACATAGATTTTCATACTCTACTGTTACCCAACTTTAAAGGTGGTTACTCAGATGAGCAGATTATTAGAGATACTATTACATCTTTAAACACTGCTAAGATAAAGACAGTAGTTACTACATCTATATTCGACCCAAACGTCGATAATGTAGATGATTTTATAACATTAAGGCAACAAGCGTTTGAATCGCTTAAAGAAAAGACTAAAGGTATGGCTCTACCTAAGATTATATTAAGTGCTGAAGTATGTTTCTCAGAAAAGTTACTAAAGCTACATAATATTAATAAGTTATGTATTGGTAATACTAACTATATGATGATTAATTTTAACCCTAAAGACTACTCGCCTAAACTATTAGAACTATTAGATAAGTTTATAATAGCACATAACATTCACCCTATAATAGCACATCTTGAAAGCTACCTACAGGATATCCCTCAGAGTGAATTAGCTAAACTTTCTAATATGGGTATTCTTACTCAAATAAGTTGTAGTTCTATAGTAAATAGAGCTACTAGAAAACTATCATTACAGTTAATAGACAACAATATAGTCCAAATAATAGGTTCTAACAACAATGAGTATCCTAAGACTAATCGTAACATTAGTGACATAGCCCTAGATATTCTCAACAAGGATATTACTACTAACATTCAAGACGTAGTAAAGCCCTCACCACAGTATGCAGATGCCGTTAGAATTATGAGATATAACCTTTCATTTGGTAAGTATAAACATATTAAAAATAATGCAGGAATGATAATATCTAATGCTAGCCTTAGCGATATTCTTGCCAACGTTTAGTACTTTGTAAATAAGACTAAAAAGCGTCCTTATCTAAAAAGATTAGGACGCTTTTTAATATATTGCATCAATGCTTTGCAATAGATTCTTTAATATACTCTCTCTCTTGATTTACCTTATCTATAACCGAAGTATCTCCAGTAGGTTCAAAGGTAGATGAGTAACTATATATAGCTATACCATCTACTTCAGAACTATTAAAAGCGTAGTCTATTTGACACCCTACTATGTTAGTATCTTCAATCCATTCATTAGAACCACTACCTGCCCAAACGTCCTCAAGACCTATCTTATAAGTACCTACACCTATTATCAACTTAACCGAGGAATCCTTATTCATATCTATCCACTGATTAAGGGTATCGATATAGGGGCAAGTAGAGTTATCAAACCCATAGTATATCTGTGGAGCTATATAGTCGCAATAGCCTTCTGTAGATGTCCATAAATATACATCGGCACACTGTTCGTTGTAGTTCTTGTCTACGTTACCTTGTGGACTAATTCCAAACTCTACACTAGGGTTAATGCTCTTAATAGTGCTGTATATTTCTTGAACCATCTTAGATACGTTATCACGTCTAAACTGTAATAGGTCAGATTGGTTACTATCTGCGAAGCAAGGGCTGTCAAAATCTTCATCGGTAGTTGGATAGAAGTAATCATCTATGTTAATACCGTCCACTTGATAGTTATTAACTATCTCAGCAACACCATCGCAAATCAATTGACGAACCTCTTCATAGTAAGGGTTTAAATACCAATATCCGTTATATTCATTAATATATGTACCACTGTATTTATCACACCAATCTTTTAATATATAGTCACTAGATAGATTTTCCATAAGTTGAGTATCCATGCAACGCATAGGATTTATCCATGCGTGTATAGATAGTCCTTTTTCATGGGCAACTTCTACCATAATCTGTAAGGGGTCGAAATCGGAATTATAGTACTTACCCTTAGGAAAGATATCTGATATATAGTAGCTATCTCCATGAGAACGCACATGAACGTATACAGTATTTATTCCCAAATCCTTAGCATTTTCAAAGCGTTGCTCAATGGATTGTCTAAACTCATCTTCAGACTTATCTAAAAGTATGGTATTGTAGTCCATAAATGCGAACCACATAGCCTTTTGAGTATCAAAGTTTAAAGGAATATAGTCTGTTGAACTAGTCTGTTGAACATCTTCTGTAGTGGTAGTAGTAGTCGTATCGGTAGTAGTAACATCTTGAGTAGGTAAGGTAATATCTTGTATAGAGGTCTGTGGTTCAAAGAGTAGAATATCATCATCTAAGGAAGTACTTTCTTGTGAAGATTTTCCTATAGGTTCATCGTTAGATAACCTATCCTTAATAGAAAATATTAAACAGAACACCGACACACAGACTACTAACAATATAACATATCTTTTCATACTTTTGATTGTCCTTTCTATAATTAAAAATCTATCTTTAATATATGTTATGATTCTTTTAAGTAGTTTAGAACGTTTTTCTGTAAATAAATAGGAACGACAAAGGTCGTTCCATACTATTAACTATAAGTTTATAATTAGAGTCCAAGTTCTTTCTTGATAGCATTAGCCATGTTGGTTTTTTCCCAAGCCACTCCAAGGTCTTCTCTGCCCATATGACCATAACTAGCAAGTTTTCTATATTGAGGCTTTCTTAAATCCAAAGTTTTTATTATTGATGCAGGTCTTAGGTCGAACAGCTTCTTAACCACCTTAGATATTTCATCATCAGAAGTTTTACCAGTACCAAAGGTGTCGACTAATACAGATACAGGCTTAGCAACTCCAATAGCATATGCAAGTTGAACTTCACACTTAGATGCCACACCACTAGCCACTATATTCTTAGCGACGTATCTAGCCATGTAAGTAGCAGAGCGGTCAACCTTAGTAGGGTCTTTACCAGAGAAAGCCCCGCCACCATGACGAGAATAGCCACCGTAGGTATCTACGATAATCTTTCTACCAGTAAGACCACTATCACCTTGAGGGCCACCCGTTACGAATCTACCCGTTGGATTTATATAGATGGTAGTATTTTCGTCCATTAAATGGGTAGGTATAACTGGCTTTATAACGTACTCAATAATATCATTTCTTATCTGTTGGATAGAGATTTCTGGAGAATGTTGTGAAGATACTACTATAGTATCTACACGAATAGGTATATTATCTTCATTATACTCAATGGTAACTTGAGTCTTTCCATCTGGACGAAGATATCTAAGAGTACCATCTTTTCTAACCTCTGCCAACTTTCTAGCGAGTTTATGTGCTAACGATATAGGCATAGGCATAAGTTCAGGAGTTTCATCACAAGCGAATCCGAACATAATACCTTGGTCACCTGCACCAGTCAGATTCTCATCAGTGCAGTTGCCATTCTTATGTTCTTGAGCCTCATCTACACCCATAGCTATATCTCTCGATTGTTCATCTATAGCAGTTAATACTGAACAAGTATGACCATCGAAACCGTACTTAGCCCTATCATAGCCTATATCGGTTACAACCTCTCTAACTATAGATGGAATATCAACATAAGCCTTAGTAGATATCTCACCCATACACATAACCATACCAGTAGTAGTACAAGTTTCACAAGCTACACGAGCTTCGCTATCCTTCTCAAGAATAGCATCTAATATAGCATCTGATATTTGGTCACATATCTTATCTGGGTGACCTTCGGTAACAGATTCAGAAGTAAATAGTCTTCTTTCCATAATACAAAAACAATCCTTTCAGTTTTGTGATATAATAAAAGCGTTTCAGAAATCTTATCCGAAACGCATAATTTCTAAATGAAAGTATACATATCTTTCGGATATCTCCGCAGGAGTTAGCACCTTTTCTAAAACCAATAGGTTTAGTTAGGTTGCTGGGCGTCATAGAACCTGTTTTCTCGGCCTCTCTTGATATGTTAGTGATTACTATTATACTCCAAAAAGTCCCGATTGTCAACATATATTTCTAAAAAGTTTTCTTAAGGTTATACCTTTATATAATATACTAGGAGAACTGAAAAAAGTCAGTTCTCCTAATAAAGAAATATTAAAGTTAAATTATATCATTAGATACAAAGATTATTGCTGTTGGTTCTTATAAGATTCTACCATTTTCTTAACCATCTGACCGCCAATTGAACCTGCTTGACGTGAAGTTAAATCGCCATTATAACCTTGCTTTAGGTTTACTCCTACTTCATTTGCGGACTCCATCTTAAAACGTTCCATAGCTTCCTTAGCTTGAGCATTCATCTTACTATTATTA
>JAJQGV010000131.1 GCA_021200215.1 Ruminococcus sp.
TAGTCAGTATTATGGCAGGTTTAAACAAAGTTACAGTCGATGATATTCAAGTAAAGGGCAAAAAGGTTCTTGTTAGATGCGATTTTAACGTTCCTCTAAAAGATGGCGTTATTACTAACGATAACAGAATCCAAGCTGCTCTACCTACTATTAAAAAGTTATTAGCCGATGGTGCTAAGGTAGTTCTATGTTCTCACTTAGGTAAGCCTAAAAATGGCCCAGAAGATAAGTTCTCTCTAGCCCCAGTTGCTAAGAGATTAACTGAGGTTCTACCTGATACTAAAGTTATCTTCGCTAAAGATGATACTGTAGTTGGTGAAAACTCTAAAAAGGCTATCGCTGAAATGAACGACGGCGATGTGGTTCTACTTGAAAATACTCGTTTCCGTGGTGCTGAGGAAACTAAGAACGGTGAGGACTTTAGCAAAGAGTTGGCTGATTTAGTAGACAATCAAGTATTCGTTATGGACGCTTTTGGTTCTGCTCATAGGGCTCATGCATCTACTGAGGGTGTTACTAAGTTTGTTAAGGAAACCGCTGTTGGATATCTTATGCAAAAAGAGATTCAATATCTAGGTAATGCTGTAGAAGTTCCTGTTAGACCTTTCGTAGCTATCCTAGGTGGTGCTAAGGTTGCTGATAAGTTGAACGTTATTTCTAACCTAATTGAAAAGTGCGATACTTTAATCATTGGCGGTGGTATGGCTTATACTTTCTTAAAGGCTAAAGGCTATGAAGTAGGTACTTCTTTAGTAGATGATACTAAAATTGACTACTGTAAGGAAATGTTAGCTAAGGCTGAGGCTAATGGCAAACAACTTTTACTTCCAGTAGATACTGCCGTTGCTAGTTCTTTCCCTAACCCTATAGATGCTGAAATTGAGATTGAAAACGTATCTGCAGATAGTATGCCTGCCGATAAGATGGGACTAGATATTGGAACTGAAACTCAAAAACTATTTGCTGACGCTGTTAAGTCTGCTAAAACCGTGGTTTGGAATGGCCCTATGGGTGTGTTTGAAAATCCAACTTTAGCACAAGGTACTATAGAAGTTGCTAAGGCTTTAGCTGAAACTGATGCTACTACTATTATTGGTGGTGGTGACTCTGCTGCCGCAGTTATGCAACTAGGTTTCGCTGACAAGATGAGTCATATCTCTACTGGTGGTGGTGCATCTCTTGAATATTTAGAGGGCAAGGTTCTACCAGGTGTTGCAGCTATCGCTGAAAAATAATAGAGTTTTTACTATATAGACGGATTTTTAAATATCCGTCTATATTAAAATAGAGTATCAAGTTTAGAGGTGTTTTCTATGTGCAAATTCTTAAAGAACAGAAAGTATTTTCCTCTGTTAATTACCTTTTTAATGGGTATTGCTATAGGTTTTTTGATATCTCCAGTTAAAAAAGGAATTTCTATATTTAGTTATAATGGAAATAATAATGGTATTAATGGAAAGTTTTCAAAAAATCTTGATGAACTTGATGAGTAATACAATATAATATATCTAATTGGAGGATTTTTTATCATGAGAAAAAAAGTAATCGCTGGTAACTGGAAGATGAATAAAAATCGTAAAGAGGCTAAAGAACTTATCGAGGCTTTAAAGCCTATAGCTCAAGATAAGACTTGTGGCGTTATTATATGTGTACCTTTCACTAACTTAGAAACTGCTTTGACTTTAACTGATGGTACTAACATCAAGGTTGGTGCTGAAAACGTTCACTTTGAAAAGAGTGGTGCTTTTACTGGTGAAATCTCTGCTGATATGCTTACTGAAATGGGCGTTGAATACGTTATCGTTGGTCACTCCGAAAGAAGACAATATTTTGGTGAAACTGATATAACTGTAAACAAAAGATTGTTGGCAGGTTTAGAAGCTGGTTTAAAAGTTATTCTATGTGTTGGTGAAACTCTTGAGGAAAGAGAGCAAGGTATCACAGAAGAAATCGTGGCTAAGCAAGTTAAGATTGCATTACAAGGTACTTGTGAAAAGTGTATCAAGAATGTAATCATTGCATACGAGCCAGTATGGGCTATAGGAACTGGTAAGACTGCTACTGCTGAACAAGCTGAAGAAGTTTGTGCTTTTATAAGAAAGACTATTGAAGGATTATTCAATAAGGAAGTTGCTGATGGCATAACTATCCAATATGGTGGTTCTATGAACGAAAAGAATTGTGCTGAACTTCTATCTAAGGAAGATATCGACGGTGGTCTAATCGGTGGAGCATCTTTAGTAGCTGAAAAGTTCGGCGTTCTTCTCGAAGAGGCTAGTAAGTATTAATTGATGGTTAATAATTAACTACTGTTAATGTAGGTTAATCTTAGGGCGGATATTTCCGCCCTTTTTAAAAGAATTGTATTTTAATCGAAAGGATTTGTTTATTATGAGTAAAAAACCTGTTGCACTAATAATTATGGACGGTTTCGGTATTACCGATGTGGTTAAGGGTAATGCTATAAAATCTGCACAGACTCCCTACTTGGACAAGTATATGAGCGAATGCCCTAATACTACTATAGGTGCTAGTGGTATGTGTGTGGGTCTTCCAGATGGTCAAATGGGTAACTCTGAAGTTGGACATACTAACATAGGTGCTGGTAGGATAGTATATCAAGAACTTACTAGAATTACTATGGCAGTAGAACAAGGTACTATCAAGGAGAACGAAGCTATATGTAACGCTATGAATAACTGCATCGAAAAAGGTTCTGCTCTACACATTATGGGCTTACTCTCTAGTGGTGGAGTTCATAGTCACAATACGCACCTTTATGGATTGCTCCAAATGGCTAAAGATAAGGGTATTGAAAATGTCTACGTTCACTGCTTTATGGACGGTCGTGATGTTCCACCATCTAGTGGTAAGGATTTCGTGCAGGAATTGGTAGACAAAATGCAAGAAATAGGAATAGGTAAGGTCGCTACCATAAGTGGCAGATATTACGCTATGGACAGAGATAACAACTGGGACAGAGTCCAAAAAACTTATGATGCTATGGTTAATGGCATAGGTGAAGTGATTGAAAATCCCGTTGAGGCTATGCAGAAATCTTATGATAGTGGCGTAACTGATGAGTTCGTTATACCTTGCATATGTACTAAAGATGCTACTGTTAAATCTGATGATAGTATAATCTTCTTTAACTTCCGTCCCGACCGTGCTAGAGAGATTACTAGAACCTTTGTAGATGACAAGTTCACTGGATTTAACAGAGAGTTCTTGGGCTTAAAGTTCGTATGCTTTACTCAATATGATGCTACTATGCCTAACGTTGAAGTCGCTTTTAAACCACAATCTTTAGTAAATACCTTTGGTGAGTATATCTCTGAAAAGGGATTAACTCAATTGAGAATCGCTGAAACTGAAAAGTATGCTCATGTTACATTCTTCTTCAATGGTGGTGTAGAAAAACAGTATCCTAATGAGGACAGAATATTAGTTAAATCACCTAAAGAAGTAGCTACTTACGACTTAAAGCCATCTATGTCGGCTTATGAGGTTGCTACTAAGGCTGTAAATGCTATGCTATCAGAAAAGTACGATGTTATGATTCTAAACTTTGCTAACTGCGATATGGTCGGTCATACTGGAGTGTTCCAATCCGCTGTAGAAGCTGTAGAAGCTGTGGATACTTGCGTGGGTGCTGTAGTGGATACCATTACAAGTATGGGTGGCATTGCGTTTATCACTGCTGACCACGGAAATGCCGACAAGATGCTTGAAGATGATGGAGTATCCCCATTTACTGCACATACTACTAATGTAGTACCTTTCATAGTAGTAGGTAAAGAATGTAAGGTTCGTGAGGGTGGCGTTCTTGCCGATATTGCTCCTACTATGTTGAAAGTTTTAGGTTTAGAACAGCCTACTGAAATGACTGGTAAGTCTATTATAGTAGATTAATATTTTATAATGCATTAAAAACGGATAGCTAAAAAGCTATCCGTTTTTCTTTTGCTAAAAAGATTATCTACCTCGGTCATAGTGTTTCGATTGCTTTTGTAGATACATAGTTTCATCGGCAATCTTGATTAAATCATCTATGGTAACATCATCTTCCATAGATAGGGTAGTGCAGTATATTCCTGAACTTGCACATACTTTATATGGCTTATGTGAGTTCTTATTATAGTAATCAAGGCAATCATTTAGCCTATCCACATAGTTTTTAGCGTACTCTGGACTGTCGCATACACCAGCAACAACATATTCATCGCCACCAAAACGTGATACTATCTCATTGTTGATTGCTATTGAGTTTAACGTTCTAGCTACGGTGATTATGGCATTATCGCCCTCGTTGTGACCATGTTTATCGTTGATGGGCTTTAAGCCATCTAAGTCTACCGATATGACCATTAGATACTTCTTTTCCATAATGCATTCACTGATTAAGTTTGGCACTAGTTGATAGAAACCTCGCCTATTATATAAAGAAGTCGTAGAATCTCTAATGTACATATTTTCTAACTTACTTACGGTGCGTTTTAGTTGACTTTGAATCTTAGAGTTTTCAAGTAGTATTACTATATTCTTTATAAGATTGCTATACTTAAACAGACCATCATTAAAGGCATTATTATAGGTAAGTGCAATGTATCCTATGGTTTTATCTTGATTATGTAGCGGACAGAACATAACAGCACTAGTATTATCTTGAAGTACTTGTTGAATGTTTGGTAGCATATTAGAAGTCTTAAAGATTCCTAAAGGCTGACAGCTTTGGCATCTACGATATATTACACAGTTAGTATTAAGTTCATAGCCTTTAACAGTGTATCCGTAGTTTGAATTAGAGTATGAGATATCTTCATCTAAATAGCTTTCATTCAAACACAACCAAACTTCATAAGACCATATCTTTAACATATAATGGTGTAGTCTTAAGATAGTATCTTCTAAAGAGGTTGCACCACTTACACGTTCAATAAGGTCTACTAACCTAGCAGAGAATGCATTTTGAAAGTCTAAATTTTCATAAAGGTCACGTTTAAGTTTATTATCGAACTTATTATCTACAGGTTCACAGCCACAAGAGTTAGAGTATATAACTTCACTTTCTACCAAAATGTCATCTACACATTCTTTACAAGTTCCATTAAAGTAGTCGGTTAAGGTGTCAAATATAACATCGCTGACCTTTTTAAAGTTATACTTAGCAGTAGTTATCTTAGGTGAGTAGTTTACTGCCTCACGAATGCCATCAAGACCAGTAACTAAGACATCATCTGGAACGTTCATTCCCATAGACTCCAATTCTTGACATACTCCAATAGCCATAGAATCGTTAGCACATACAAAAGCTTCAGGCAGTTCATGATATTTTTCATAGAAATCTTTTACACATTTACGTGCAGGTTCATTCCAAAAGTACCCATAAGATATTCTCTTCTTTTCTATTGGTATGCCATGTTCTCTTAGAGTATTTTTATAAGCCTCTTCTCTAGCATTAGATATTTCATTATCGGGAGAACTTCCCATGAAGTTTATTTTAGTAGCATGATGTTTTTCTATTATATGTTTAGTTAGTGTGGATATAGCT
Organism: Ruminococcus sp.; assembly: GCA_021200215.1. Classification (GTDB taxonomy): domain Bacteria; phylum Bacillota; class Clostridia; order Oscillospirales; family Ruminococcaceae; genus UBA5884. The sequence goes on from JAJQGV010000131.1 coordinate 5,552, forward strand.
TCTGAATATCCAAAGTTTATATTAAAAGCACCTTCTATTTTACCATCTATTACTATTACAGGAATGTTATGAGATTTTGCCTTATAAAAGATATCATTGGATATATCACTCTTCTTAATAGTTAGATAACATATTATAACTGCATCTATTAGATTATAGTTTATAAGGTTGTATATGTTAGTATCTCCCGTATAGTGATTGTCACCATCATAGTTGTTTAAGAACGCTTGGAATAGTAATAACTTATAGTCGGTGTTTATACATTTTTTAGTAATTGAATCTATAATTGTAGAT
>JAJQGV010000067.1 GCA_021200215.1 Ruminococcus sp.
ATACTATAATATTACTAGTGAGAACGGTGAAAAGAGTGTGAAAAATAGTTAATAATTATTAGTTATTAATTAGATGCAACCTTGAGGTCTACGAGGGTGACTCATTTGGGAAAGCCTCGCCTCTATGCAATAAGGCGGTAAAAGTAGGTTACAAACCGTCGCAGAGCATATCGTTCGTGTGAAAAGCTCATATTGTGTAAACTTACTTATAAACGTTTAAGTTTCTAGTTTACCGAATCTACTTATTTCAATTTTTAGGAGGAAAAAAAAAGATGAAGTCTAACTTAAAAAAGACTTTAGCAGTTATCAGTGCATTATGCTTATCATCATCTATGATGCTAACTCCAATGAGTGCAAGTGCTGGTCAAATGCTAGGTCAACTTGATTTTAATGAAGGTATTGGTCTTCCATGGCACATCTGTGAGTCTGCAACTGCTTCAATGACTTTTGAACTTAACGGTGAAAATTACCAAATCACTATAGTTAATCCAGGTGGTCTTTCCAGAGGCGGTGAGGACAGATGGGATTGCCAATTCCGTCACAGAGGCTTAAAGATTAGAGCTAACTGTCAATACCGTGTTCAGTTCGATTTAACTGCTTCTCAATCTGGTAGATTCTATACTAAGATTGGTAACTTAAATGGTGACGTTGAAATATGGCACAATGGTAATACAAGCTCTAGTGATTTCGAACAATATTGGGAACTTATCAACGTTACAGCAGGTCAAACATATCACATGGATTGTACCTTTACTCCAACACAAGATGTTGACGTTGCTGAGTGGACTTTCCAATTCGGTGGTGACGGTCAATATACTAGTGGTGACTGCTTCCCAGCTGGTACAGTTCTAACTTTCGACAATATGTCACTTGAGAATCTAACTTCTGATGAAGATGACTGGGTAGATGAGATTCCACAAGAGTTTAACAATATCTCACTAAACCAAGTTGGTTACTATGCTAATCGTACTAAGAAGGCTACTATAGTTTCCGATACTGGTAACCTACCTTTTGAAGTTGTAGATGAAAGTGGAACTGTAGTTTATAGTGGTACTACTGGTGAGGCTAAGGCTGATGCTGACTCTGGTAACACTGTAACTATCGCAGATTTCTCTGAGGTTAGAACTGCTGGTACATATACTGTTAAATGTAATGGTAGCGAAAGCTATTCATTTGAAGTGTTCGATAGTGACGGCGGTGTATATCAAGAGATGACTAAGGACGCTCTTAACTACTTCTTCTTAAACCGTGGTAACCAAAATACTACTGCTGAATATATATCTGGTGGTTATGCTGATAGTTCTGTTCTAAATACTAGAAACCAACCTATATACAGCAGTGTTGAAGAACATACTGAAGCGTTGACTATCACTGGTAGTGCAGTTAGAACTACTGATATAGCTTACATTGCTGACGAGTGGAAAGATAATTACCTATTCGATGGCTCTGACGTTCCTACTAACAACGGTACTATAGATGTAACTGGTGGTTGGTATGACGCTGGTGACTATGGTAAGTACGTAGTAAACGGTGGTATCTCTGTATGGACTCTACAGAACATCTACGAAAGAGCTATGGTTAATGGTACTACTGATAAGTGGGCTGATAACAATACTGATATTATGTACATTCCTGAAAGTGGTAACGGATATCCTGATATCCTTGATGAGGCTGCCGTTGAATTAGATTGGTTCATCAACTGTATGCAAAGAGATGACGGAATGGTTTACCACAAGACTCACGACTATAAGTGGACTGCTCTAGCTACTCTACCTTCTCAAGACGTTGGCCCAGATGGTAAGACTCAACTTATTCGTATAGTTAAACCTGTTACTTACGCTGCTACTCTAAACCTAGCTGCTACTGGTGCTCAAGGTTACAGAGTTTGGAAAGATATCGATGCTACTAGAGCTCAAGGTTACTTAGATGCAGCAGTTAAGGCTTACAATGCGGCTAAGGCTCTATATGATACTGGTGCTACTGAACTTGATGGTAACAGCCTATATGCTCCTATGGACCAATCCGTTGGTGGTGGCCCTTACGGTGATACTGAGGTTAGAGATGACTTCTACTGGGCAGCTTGTGAACTATATGCCGCTACTGGTGATGAAACATACAAGACAGACCTTGAAGGTTACTCTCAAGCTTATGAAGTAGTTAGCAGTCTTGAGGGCGGTGAGAACAGTGGTTCATTCTCATCTTTCAACTGGGGTTGTACTGGTAGTTTAGGTAGTATCTCATTAGCATTAAACAGCACTGGTAACGTTGATGATGAGGCTGTTCAAAAGTGTCAAGATAGCATAGTTTCTACTGCTGATGTTTACATCGCTAAGGAAGATGAACAAGGCTATGGTATTCCATATCAACAAGCTACTTACGCAGACGGCGATACTACTGTTACTGGCTATGAGTGGGGTTCTAACTCTTTCGTAGTAAACAACGCTATCGTAATGGGTTATGCTTATGATATCACTGGTGATGGTAAGTACGTTGATGGTGTTACTACTGCTATGGACTACATTCTAGGTAGAAACCCAATGGAAAACTCTTATGTTACTGGTTACGGTTCACACTATACTAAGTATGTTCACCACAGATATTGGTCTTACCTACTAGATACTACATTCCCACTTGCTCCTGCTGGTGTACTTTCTGGTGGTCCTAACTCTGCAATGCAAGACCCATATATTAAGGGTGCAGGTTACAAGGTTGGAACTCTTGCTCCACAACTTTGTTACTTAGACCACATTGAAGCTTGGTCTGCTAACGAATGTACTATCAACTGGAACTCTCCACTAGCTTGGGTAGTATCCTTTATGGAAGATGAATACGATGCTCCTATAGCTGACAGCTCTTCTTCAAGTTCTATTAAGTTAGATAAGACTTCTGTTACCGTTGAAGAGGGCGAAACTGCTACAGTTAGTGCTACTACTGGTACTGTTACTCAATGGTCTTCATCTGATGATAGCGTTGCTACCGTTGTAGATGGTGTTATCACTGGTGTTAAGGAAGGTACTGCTACTATTACAGCTACAGATGCTGACGGCAATACTGCTACTGTTAAGGTTACTGTTACTTCTGGTACTGCTACTACTACTTCCACTACTGAAGACCCAGGTGATACATCAACAACAACAACTACTACTTCCGCTACAGACCCAAGTGATACATCAACAACAACTTCTACTTCTACTTCTACTACTGATGACCCAGACAGTGATATTCTTTGGGGTGACGTTAACGTAGATGGTTCTGTTAAGTCTAATGACTTACTTCTATTAAAGAAGTATCTACTTGGTCTTGATGCTGAAATTCCTGCACAAGGTTTAATAAATGCTGATGTGACTCACGATGATGATGTTAAGTCTAATGACTTACTTCTATTAAAGAAGTACCTATTAGGTCTAGTTGATGATTTAGGCCCTACTGAATAGTATATAAATTTAGAAAAATGTTTATCAATCATAATTTTATCTAATTTATAGGGAATGGCTCGCCATTATGGTGAGCCATCTCTATTTTTATATAAGCCTATTGAAAAAATCGTGAAAGTATGGTATTATAGTAGTATATTTATTTTTGGAGTTGATATTTTGAACACTATCGATATTGATTACGCCAGCATTAACTCTAGGCAAGAGTTTCTAAGTATATACTATCTGTACTTCTACATCTGCCAAAGAAATAGATTTAACTTCGACTTGGGTAACTTTGTAATAGCATTACTGACCTACATAGTAGAAAATGGTAAGCTAGATTTCTATGCTATGAAGTCTAAAGATATTAAACTCTTTGCAGATAGATATTTCTTCGATTTAAAAGTTAAGAATCCTCTCACTAATGATGACTTAAATACTCTATTGAATAGGCTAGAGGGGGTTAATCCCGATGGCTCTGCTATAATGTATAGCTTTACTAACGGTTCGGAAAAGGTTTCTTACATTGTATTTGACATAGAAAACGATGGCTACAAGATTACCGATATGGGTCTACAGTTCTTAATATCGTCTAGGGAAGTTCCGCAAGAATCTAAGTTGACGGTGTCGCTATATCTATTTAGATTGCAGATTAAAAAACACAAGTATCAATCGGCATTGGATACCATAAAGAATATAAACTTAGAAACTAAACGCCAACTCTCATTAAAAGATAAAGTTTTAGATGTGGCTCGATATGATGCCTTACTTGGTAACAAGATGTATAACGAGTATTGGAAAGACTTCGTATCGCTTAGAAGTGAAGAGAATCAACACTACCAACAGGCTAAAGACTTCTTAAAAGAATATCAAGATATCTCTCAAAATGAGGATATTACTCCTAATGATAGGGAACTCCTTAGAAAGATTGAGATGGAACTAAATGCTAGTACTACTCTACAGAACAGATATATATTAGAGATATCTTCTATGGGTAAGGAACTTGCTGAAATGAATTTAAATAGTATTAGTAACGTGTTTGACCATCATTTTGATTTCAATGAACACTTCAAAACTGCCTATACATCTAATGATATGCCATCTGCCTTGATAACCTTACTTACTCCATTACTTCTACCTAAGAAAGTAAGATACTTCGACGTTTCAATACCATTTTCACAACAGCCTATTAAATCTAAAGAAGATGTTCATGCTAGTACAAGTCCATCGGTTGGTAAGAGTATCGATTTCGTAGACTACTCTAAGGTGTACGAAAATAGAAAGGTAAACAACTACCTTATCTTTTTTGAGATTTTAGTAGATATGCTAAAAGAATCACCTATCTACGATGTTAGGCAATATATCGATAGGGTGAAAGCCTTAAAGGGTGATACGGCTATACAATCCATAGATTTCTTAGGATTCTTAACCGACTTAAGCAGTTTTTCTGATGTGAACAGTTCCACAAGTACCAATGTACAAACTATACATCTAATTGATAGCCCTAAGAAGATAGTCTGTAGTGCCTTCGATGATACGCTATCTGAGTTTTGGTTTAAGAATCTATGCAGTAGCAGTCCTGCAGATATATTAATATCTACCAATGTTCATGATGTAATATATCTGGACGATGCCAAAAAGCGTAGCATAGGTAATATGGGTTTAGAACTAAAGATTTTGAAAGGTGATATCTAATGAATATTAATACTATTGGTGAGGCTCTTAGGATACTCTTAGAGAGTGGCGAACTCTCATTGAAGAAACATCAAGAGGTGTATAAGGCTATCTCTAGTGATTGGAATACATACAATCAACTTAATGAACTAGCTAATACTATGGGTCTGTACATAGTACACTATTGTGAAAGTTATTACATATCGGCAATGCCAAAGTGTAAGGCGTTTGCGTACTCTAATGAGGAATTACGTCATGAATTGAACGGTCAGTTTAACAATATAGACCTATATTTAGTACTATTAATAATAGCAATATTTATTACAGAAGTTTCTCCTGATGGTTCTGAGCCTAAAGTATCTTTAATGACCTTTAATGACTTCATAAACTGCGTGGATAGAAAGTTTAACTATTTTTCATCTATGCAGGACTTAGAAAAGGTATCTATAGAGAATTCGTACAACTTATACGATTGCGTTAATCGTTGGAATGAGCTACTTCCTGTGAGTAGGAATCAAAACGATGAGATTTCAGAAAAGGGTAAGAACTCAAGATATCAAATGTGCATGACGGCTATAAGGTTTATGGAAAGACAGAAGTTAGTAAGACTATCGGGTATAGATGAAAAAAATATATACGTTCAAGATAGGTTTAAAGCTATAGTTTCTAACACATATAATAG
>JAJQGV010000128.1 GCA_021200215.1 Ruminococcus sp.
ATTATACTTATTGCTCTATCTCTTGTACTCATATAAAAGCCTCCTTAGTTATATTATATGCAACTATGCACCTTTCTTTTCTGATAGCTCAGCTATTAATGACATAACTTGAATTTTATCTTTAAAATCCAACTTTCTAAACTCTTCGGCAACCTGTAATGTAGTTTCATCAAATTGGCTGTGGTTGTTGTTGTTATTGTTATTTGTGGTGGTGGTGCTTGTTTGTGGTTGCTGTTCACGTCCTAGTAGATAGTCAATGGATATATTTAAATATTCGCATATGAGTAACAAATATTTTGCTGGTGGGTCTGTTTTTCTAACTTTCCAAGTAGAAAATGTGCTATCTTTTATACCTAAGAACTTACATAAATCGGATTGATTTAAGTGTTTATCATTCATAATTTGTACAATTCGCTCAATAATCGTCATAAAATCAACCCCTTATTTATTAGTTATTCACGAATTTTCTCAAATGCGTAAAAATCTATTGACAATTTTCGAATTTGAGTATATAATATTAACTGTAGTCAAGCAAAAGTGCTTGATTTACTAACATAATTATAACACATGAACCGTAAAAAGTCAATGTGTTGTATATAAAAAAGGAGGGTTGAAAGTGGGCAAGAAAGACCGTGTTGAGTTGGCTCATAAGGTTGAAGAACTTGAGAAACAAAAAAGTGACGAAAAGTCCATAACTCAAAAAATACTTTTCGCCACTGCACTAATGAACTTTCTAAAAACTCTTTATGAGATTTTAGATAGGTTTATCTAAGGGCAAAGGGGAGCAATCCCCTAACCCTTAAATATAGTGTATCACACTTCTTGCTTATTGTCAACTACCGTATGAAAAGAGGTGAATTCTATGCTTGATGCTATTATCAACGTGGTAGAGTTAATATTCTATGCCATGGTTATGGTTTATTGCATAAAACATTGGAAAGATTAGGAGGTAAAAGTATGCTTATAAATGAAAGCATAAAGCAATGCAGAATATCAAGGGGATTTACTCAAGAAGATATAGCTGAAAAAATGGGACTTTCTAAACAGTTTATCTTACAACTGGAACAAGGACAAAGAAAAATCCCAGTAGATAGGTTAATCCAAATTGCAAATATCCTTGATTGTACGCTTGATGACCTTGTAGGTCGCAATTTCGGAAAGGATTGATTAAGTTATGGAAGAAAATAGTTTGAGGGTGATAACTCACCTAGAAGAAGGCAAAACGGTTGAAGTTTTAGACAGCCGTAACGTTGCCGAGGCAGTAGGAAAAACTCATGCAAAACTTATGAGAGATATTCGCACTTATGAGGAATATCTTAACGAAGCCAAAATTGGCTCGGTTGAATTTTTCATTGAAAGTGAATACACAGACAACAAAGGAGAAACTAGACCATGTTATCTAATCACAAAGAAAGGTTGCGAAATGATTGCCAACAAGATGACTGGCAAAAAAGGTGTTGTATTTACTGCACAGTATGTAAATGCTTTTCATGATATGGAAGATATGCTACAACATGATTATCCCCTTGATGAAATTATGGAGAGGTTAGACATCTTGAAAGATAACGTAAAACGCTTGATAGATGTGTATAATACTCAAAACACAAGGATTGAAATCCTTGAACGAAAAGCTCTTCCAAATAAGTTCGTGCCACCTACTGCTGATGAGGTTGAAAACTACTGTAACTATCTGGGTGAGTATATAGACGCAGAACGCTTTGTGGACTACTATCAGTCCATTGGGTGGTTAGTAGGCAACAAGCCTATGAAAGATTGGAAGGCTACCGTCCGTAACTGGATTAGAAGTCAACGTTATTAACATATCAACGATAAAGGGGCATGGGTTATGAAACTTTTTTACTTTTAATGTAATTAAATACTTCTATTTTATCGTCGAAGGATAACTCTTCGAAACGCTTCAATAGTTCTTTTGACATTTCATCTATTTTATTTCGTGATTTCATTTCGTGATTTTCGTTATCTACTGAGATTATTCCTAGAAGATAGTCCGTATCTGTTTCAAGATAATCGGCAATTATTTTCATATTTGTTATATTAGGTTGTTTGCCTTTTGCCATTTGTGAGATATAATTCACACCTAAATGACAATCTTCAAGCATTTTCTTGATTGTTATATTTTTAGATTTAGCCAATTCTTTTATTTTATTTGCTGTTTCTTGTGCAGTATACATAAAATCACCCCTTACTATTTGGATACATTTCACAAACTTTAAAATATCACGATAAAATCGTTGACATAACGAAATTTTAGTGATATAATAATAAGCGTGATAAGGAACTAAGTTCCTATTATCAATTAAATTATAACACATAATCAATAAAAAGTCAAGAAAGGAAATGATACAATTGAATGTATGTAAAAATCTTAAACCACTTAGAGAAAAGCAGGGCATTACACAAGTGGAATTAGCAGAACTTACGGGCATAAATGAAAGAACTATTAGGTTCTTTGAACAAGGCTTGAAATCACCTAGTGTGATTACCTTGATACATATAGCCGATGCGTTAGGGTGTAGCCTTGAAGAGATTACTGGTTTTAAAGTTAGAAAGGATTGATTAAGTTATGAAAGAATTACAAGTGATTGAGAAAAACAATGAGAGGGTATTACTTACTTCTCAAATTGCTGAAAGTTATGGTACTACTGCTAAGGTTATTTCAAATAACTTTACTAGAAATCAAGAAAGATATGTAGAGGGCAAACATTATTATTGCCTTACTGATGAGGAAAAACGTGAGTTTTGTAACTGTCATCAAATTGAGGACGGTTCAAAAGCTACTAAACTCTACCTCTGGACAAAAAAAGGAGCATTACTCCACGCTAAGAGCTTAGGGACAGACAAGGCTTGGGAGGTTTACGACTATCTAGTTGATAGCTACTTTGAAAAGGTTGAAAAGACTACTCTTGATATGAAGTCTGCTCTACTTAACCCTGATACTATAATACAACTAGCTACTGCTCTAAAAGAAGAACAATCTAAGAGCAGATTACTAGAAGTTAAAGTATCTAAGCTTACTGTAGATAAACAAATCATGCAACCTAAAGCAGATTACTTCGATGAATTGGTAGATAGAAATCTATTAACCAACTTCCGTAACACTGCTAGAGAGTTAGGTTTAGGTCAGAATAAGTTTATAGCATTTCTTCTCGAAAAGAAGTACATATATCGTGATAAGGCAGGCAGATTAATGCCCTATGCTAACAAAAATGATGGTCTTTTTGAGGTTAAGGAAAGTAAAAACGACAAAACTTCTTGGAGTGGTGTCCAAACTTTGATTACTCCAAAAGGTCGTGAAACTTTTAGACTTTTAGTCCAAGGAATGTAATTGCATAGGACAACGCTTACACTGAATACAATGAATAGAGGTGATTTTTTATGGCAATAGTTGAAGATTTTTATCTAGGAGCAACACACGTACAAATCGATGACTCTTGTGTGGTTAAAACTCAAGAAGAGGTGGACGCTATTTTGGATAAGATAGCAGATATTTGGACTGCACATCTACAACGTGAACGTGCAAAGTTGGAAAAAGAAAATCAAAAAAATACAATCAATTTCAACTCACATGTCCGCGTGGGGCATGACTAATCCCACCATTGACAGGCAATGGTGGGATTATATTTCAACTGTCACGCCCGCATGGGGCGTGACTTATAAAAATGAAAAAGAGGATATTTACACACGCCTGCGTGGGGCGTGACGTTGAATATTCTCCATATGTATAGTATAGAGCATTTTATTAAGTTTGTCAAGTATTTTAGCAAAAAAAATATTTTTTGAAATATGTACTCTTTAGTACATATTTCACTAGAAAATGTAACTTATTATGAAGGGAGTGTTTAAAATGGCGAATATTATTATTATCGATACCGACATAATGATTAAAAATTTAAACTTAAAGGGGAATGAACTGCTTGTGTACGCTGTAATCTATGGATTTTCTAAAGATGGTCAAGGCTGTTTCTATGGTAGCATTAGTTATCTAGCAGAAACTCTTAACGTTGCAGATAATACTATTAAGAGTGCTTTGAAAAATCTAGTTGAGAAAAATTTAATTACAAAGAAAGATATCTATAAGAATAATGTCAAATACTGTGAATATAGAGTTACTCTTATAGGTGAGTCAAAAACTGCCTACCCTAGTCAGAAATTGCCTAGGGGTAAGGCAAAAACTGACCAAGGGGTAGTCAAAAATTGCCTAGGGGGTAGGGCAAAAATTGACCATAATAATATATTAGATAATAAATTAGATAATATAGTAGATAGTATAGAGGACGTTGCGACAGAGTCGCAACCTACACCCGACCCTAAAATTGAATCCAAAGAAATCCGACACAAACATGGAGAATATTCTCACGTTATGCTAACGGACAAGCAATATAATTCTCTAGTGGAAAAGTATGGCTCTAACATCATAGATGATTACATCAAGAAGATTGACGAATGGATACAACTTAAGGGTAAATCGCCGTATAAGGATTTTAACCTTGCTATACAAAATTGGCTCAAAAAGGATAATATCCAACCTATTCAAGTTTACAACTACGATAATAATCAAGATTTAGGGGGTTGGTGGTGATGATACTCTCAGATGCGACTATAATCATGCTTGAGAACATTTCTAAAGCCTCGACGTACATCAAAGAGGGCGAACGCTATCAAGGGTCAGACGGCTTGATATACTGTGCTAAGTGCGATACTCCGTTGCAGAAAGCCATCAACTTCGATGGCAGAGTTCTAAATATGCCCATTATGTGCAGATGTCAAAAAGAGGAAGATAATAGGGAACGTGAGATATTAAAACAACAGAATCATGAGGTTGAAGTGCAGAAAATCAAGGATTTAGGCTTTAACAATAAGTACTATCTAGGGTGTACTTTCGATAAAGATGATTTAGCTAATCCAGAGATTTCCAGCCTAGCACATAAATATGTAGAACGCTTTACCCGATTCTATGAAAAAGGCTTAGGGTTGCTCTTCTATGGCGATTGTGGTAGTGGTAAAACGTTCATATCTGCGTGTATTGGAAATGCTCTAGTCGAAAAGGAATATTCGGTATATATGACTTCTATCTCCGATTTGGTCAACCTAATGACTAAAAATTATGGAAATGATAGGCAAGACATTATAGACAAGCTATCAAGCGTGGATTTGCTTATCTTGGACGATTTAGGTACGGAAAACATCACAGATGGTAGGAAATCTAATACTATAGAGTTGACTTATAAAATCATTGATAGCCGATATATATCTAATAAGCCTATGATTATATCGACTAACTTAAATATATTATCGCTAATGAATGGCAATATAAGTATTGAACTAAAGCGTATATTCGACAGAATATTGCAACGTTGCAAACCTTACACTCTAGGCGATGTGAATCGCAGAAAGGCTCAAAGCAGAGCCAACAGCGAAGAATTTAATAGTATACTCGAAAGGAGCGTAATATGAACATATTGGGGAAAAATCCGTTTTTGACGGTCACGACCGACGAACTGGATAGGAATATCGCAG
>JAJQGV010000127.1 GCA_021200215.1 Ruminococcus sp.
TCTAAGTAGACGCTCCATATAGAATGTTTTTAGGTTATATAACTTTAGTACCGTTAGCTATCATTTTGAACTTAACTTTAAGATATTCACACGCTTTTTTGCATAGAATCATACGTTCCAAAAATATTTCAAAGTACTCCATAACCGATGATATTTCAGTGTCTATAGTTAAGTCTAAGACTATAGACTTATTATCATCGCTAAAGTATAGGTTAGACTTCTCAACGGCATAGTTTACACGGTCATGGATATCGAAAGTTATAAAGTCTGTATTACGTACACGGCTACGTCTAACATCGGTCTTATCGGCAATTATTAGTGAGGCAGATATTGGATTGATAGGTTCAGCAGTACTTTCATCGTGATTACCTATCGCCGAGATTATGGTACAAATCTCTTCAGGGGGCATATTTATGTTATCCAATAGACGAAAAGCCATAACAGCTCCACTTTGAGCGTGGTCTATGCGATTCACTATGTTACCAATATCATGCATTATACCTGCAATCTTACCAAGTTCAACATCACGTTCAGAGTATCCAAGGGTATGTAGAATCATACCCGTTTTTTGAGCGACCATTTCAACGTGTGCAAAAGAATGTTCTGTGTAACCTAATGCTTTAAGGGCATCATCAGCCTTTTGAATGTAGGTCATAATGGTTGGATTTTTATGTATATACTCATAGGTTACAAAACTAGCCATTAAAACCTCCATTGATGTTCTTATCTTCAAAGTACACACCGTACCAAACTAAGAATATGAATATAGTCCAAACCTTACGACTATTATCCTTGTGACCATTTTTGTGGTCATCTAATAGTTTAACTAACTGTTCAGTGTTAAAGAACTTCTCAGAAGTAGCAGATGTAAAAGCATTCTTAACTATGTTGTAGTACTTATCTTCTTTTAGCCAAACTCTTATAGGCACTGGGAAACCTAATTTTTTCTTAGCCGAAGTAGATGCAGTTTCCTTAGGAGTATCCTTTTTAGATGCTAAACGCATAGCATACTTAGTTACATACTTAGTATTTTCGTCAGTAATCTCATTACGAGTGACTCTATACTTAGTTGGAATACGTTCTGCTAGTTCCATAACCTTTCTATCTAGGAAAGGTACACGAACCTCTAGTGAGTGAGCCATACTCATCTTATCGGCTTTAAGTAATATATCTCCAGCTAACCAAAGGTGTAGGTCAAGATATTGCATCTTAGTAACTTCATCTTGGTCTTGAACCTTATCATAGAAAGGTTTAGTTATTGCCATAGGGTTAGGGGCATCGGTCTTAATCTTAAGCAAAGACTTTCTTTCTTCTGGAGTGAACATATATGCATTGCCTATAAATCTTTCTTCAAGAGTCTTACCCTTTCTAACGAAGAAGTTTACACCTCTTTGAGCGGGTATATGACTAGCTAAGTTGCCAACCGCCTTTTTGAATCCCATAGGTAGTCTGTCATAGAACGTTCCGTTAGGTTCAGAATATACGTTGTAGCCACCAAAGAGTTCATCTGCACCCTCACCCGATAGTGCTACCTTAACTTTCTCAGAAGCTATAGAACATACAAAGAACAAAGCTATAGAGGCAGGGTCTGCAAGAGGTTCGTCCATATGGTATTGTATTCTTGATAGGTTGTTCCAATACTCATCAGGTGTTATAACCTTGTTATAGTTATCCTTGCCAATAGCCTTAGAGAAGTTTTTAGCCCAACCTATTTCGTTGTACTTTTCATCTTCGCCAAAACCTACAGTAAAGGTCTTATCCACATCAGCTATACATGCCACATAACTACTATCTACACCACTAGATAGGAAAGAGCCTACTTCAACGTCGGCAATCTTATGAGCCTTAACGCTATCGTGGAAAGTATCAGATATTTGATTTACCCAATCTTCTAACGATGGTTTATCATCTGTATTAAACTTAACTTCCCAGTAGCGTTTTATATCTAGCTTACCGTCTTTGTATATAAAGTAGTGAGCAGGTGGCAGTTTATAGGTATTCTTAAAGAAAGTTTCAGTAGTGGGTGAATATTGAAAAGTTAGATAGTTTTCTAGGGCAGAAGTATTCAACTCTTTTTTAAAGGCAGGGTGTTCTAAGAAACTTTTAATTTCAGAACCAAACATAAAGGTATCACCAAAGGTAGCGTAATACATAGGCTTAATACCGAAGTAATCTCTAGCACCAAACAGTTGATTCTTATTCTTATCCCAAATTACAAAAGAGAACATACCTCTAAGCTTATTTAAGAGGTCTGTTCCGTACTCTTCATAGCCATGTATTAACACTTCGCTGTCGGTACTATTTTTAAAGGTGTGACCCGCCTTAATTAAGTCTTTTTTAATGTCTTGGAAGTTATAGATTTCTCCATTGTACACCAACACAACAGAGCCGTCTTCGTTGAACATAGGTTGATTACCATCGGCGGTAATACCTATAATACTTAAACGTCTGTGACCTAAAGCCACCTTTTCATCTATATAACTACCCTCAGCATCTGGGCCTCTGTGTTTTATTCTATCCATCATTTTAGATAGAACTACGTTAGAATTATCAATATTATTTGTAAAGCCTACAATACCACACATAATATAAAAACAAACCTCCTGTAAATGATTCTTAAAGGGTATAACTAATATATTAATAGTTAATAATTAACTATACAAGGAAAAGTTACACTATTAAATATTATACTATATTCCAGAGTTTAATGCAATAACAAATATCCTAAATTAAAAAAATAATTAAAAAATAGGTTGCAAAATTCTTAGAATTACGGTATAATATAGCTTGTACTTTAGTCAGTGATTATCCATAATCATAACCTAGAAATTTTCAAAGTATTGCTTAGAAAGGAAGTATATAAATATGTCACAACAAAATAGGTCAAACGATGCTAGAAAGGTTTCTCATGGTGATAGGGGGAACGCATCTAGTAACAAAAAGACTACTAACAGTAAGAAGAAAAAACCTAAGTTTAAGATATCTTCTGTGGTGAATATATTCTTTATAGTATATATAGCTTGTTTCTTAGCATACATGGTTCAAGTAAACAAAACTAACAAGATTCCTACCAAAGAAGATTCTATAATGGTGGGCGATAGTACTAAGGTAAGTGCCGAAAACGATGTGACTTCTACTACAGAAGATGACGCTAGTATTATGGCTATCAACCCAATAGCAGAGGGAACTCCTGTGGGTGAGGAATACTTAGATACTTGTATGTTCATTGGCGATTCAATATCTGAAGGTTTTTCAAGCTACTTCTTCTTAGACGATGCCAACGTCTTAGCACAAAAAGGACTCCGTCCCGATACCGTATGTACCGAAACTATTAGTAACCTTGTATATGGCGATATATTAGCCATAGATGGTATACTACAATCTGGTTTTAAGAACATCTATATTATGTTAGGTAGCAATGGCATTGGTTGGAATGATAATGAAAAAATGGTAGATGGCTACAGAGAGTTCATACAACTCATTCAAGAAGAAGTCCCAGATGCTAACATATATGTAATATCTATTCCACCAGTATCTGCTTTAAGAGAAGATACCTCTGTGTACGCTACCGTTGAAGATGGTTTAATATATAACACAACCATAGATGAACTAAACGCTTTATATCTCGATTTAGCTAACGAAATGAATGTATACTATTTAGATATTAATAGCTATCTTAAAGACGATACTGGTAAACTACCTTATGACAGCTCTTCCGATGGTATACACTTCGATAGTGCAACGTACCAAAAGGTTTTAGACTATGTTTGCTCACACGTTGCTGAGTAGTTGGAAGGTGTTACTATGAAAACTATCATTCTAAAAAGACTTTCTGTAGTAGGCATATTAATACTATCCACTTTGATAAGCAGTTGTGAAACTAGTTCATCGGCACTAGAACTTGAGAACACTCCAAAGGTTAAGGAAACTACCATTACTACCACAGCCACTCCAACCGATACCACTATTGAAACCACTAATGAACTGAACTATCAAACCAACTTGACGGTATGCTCTATGTATACTCCAACTTCAGAAACCACTCCCCCATTCGATGATACTTCCGAAAGTTCAACTACTGAAGTTACTACCGTTACTACTATTACAGATATAACCTCTACTACCGAACCTGAATGTACTACCTCTACAGAAGTTACTACTAGTAGATGGCACTACCATGAAAGTTCTGTAACTACTACTACCACTCCATTAGTAGATAGTTCTTACTTCCTACAAGATTGTGCTTTCATAGGTGACTCTTTAACGGTAGGTTTAAGTATGTATGGGTTAATATCTAAAGACTATACCTTTGCCGAAGAGGGTATAAGTATATCTGGAATGAACTCTTTACAGTTGTATACTAACTATGGATATGTATATCCAGCACAAGCTATATCATATTGGCAACCTAAACACGTGTACATCATGTTAGGCATAAATGGAGTATCTTGGATATCAAATGATAAAGCCATAGAAAGCTATAGACAACTCATAGAAAGTATACTAAGTTACAACGTAGATAGTATTGAGGATATAAATATAATATCGGTACTACCAGTTGCACACTCTAAGGAAGTAATAGGCACTGTAGAAGATGGTAGAATCTTAAACTCTGAGATAGATGCTCTTAACTTAAGGTTAAAAGATATGGCTACAAGCTACAATCTACACTATGTAGACGCTAACAGCGTATTAAAAGATGCATCTACGGGTTGCCTTCCAGATGACCTTACTGTCGATGGTATACATCTTACTGAGAGTGGTTATGAAGCTCTCATACAAGCTCTTGTAGATGATTTAAACAGATAATATTATAGATAAAAGAAAGGATTTTTTACCATGAAAAAAAGAAACACAATAGTAACCTTATTGATGACCTTAACTATGCTAACTGCTTGTAGTTCTAGTAGCAGTGAGGCATCGGCAAGTGTTTCCGATATGGCTAAGAGTATTACAGAATGTGGAGTATCGTTTAATGAACTTGCACAAGTTCCCGATGATAAGATTCCTACCATATACGGACTTTCTGAAGATGACTACTCCGAAGCATCTGCATATATAGCAGGTTCAGGTGGCTACGCCGATGAGGTTGCAATATTTAAAGCATCGTCTAGCGATAAGGTTTCTACCATAGAAGATGCTCTTAATAACCGTTTAGAAAGTCGTAAAAATGACTTCGAGGATTATGTGGCAGAACAATATGACATTTTATGCGACAGTGAAGTGATTACTACTGGAGATTATGTCTGCTTAATAGTATGTGTCGACAACGATACCGCAGAAGATGTTTATAACTCATATTTTTAGTAAATAGTACCAATCGTTGAAACAGAACGCTTATAGTTAGTTAGCGTTCTGTTTTTACCTTTACTAAGTATAACTAATATCAATCAATTGTGTATATTATATCGAAAAAACATCAATTTAAGAGAAAATTTTAACATTTTATTCACACATTGAAGAACAATATATG
>JAJQGV010000048.1 GCA_021200215.1 Ruminococcus sp.
ATATTAATGATAGCATAAGAGTTTGGTTAGAAGAACAGTTTAGCACTATTCAAAAAGAGATTTTAAATATGTTCTCTAATTTAAAACCGCAGTTTGAAAGTATAGCTAGTGCTATTAAAAATGGTGTGTCTAGTGTGCTTGGAGGAGTTAAAAACGTTGGTATAGGGTTAATAATATCCATATACTTAATGTACTCTAAAGAAGAGTTTATCGCTCAAGTTAGAAAGTTTATGTATGCATTGTTTCCAAAAGATGTATGCAAAGCCATCTTAACTATGGGAATTAAATGTAACTCAGTATTTTCTAACTTCATAGTGGGTAAGGCTGTCGATTCTTTGATAATTGGAGTAATATCATTTATTGTATTATCTATTATGGGTATGCCTTATGTAGTCTTAATAAGTTTAATTATCGGCATTACTAATATGATTCCTTTCTTTGGCCCTTTCATAGGTGCTATACCTAGTGCGGTGTTAGTATTGCTATCTGAACCTAAGCAGACTATACCTTTTATAATATTCGTTATAGTACTACAACAGCTAGATGGTAATATTATAGGCCCTAAGATATTAGGTAACAAGTTGGGACTATCTACCTTTTGGATTATGTTCGCTATATTAGTGTTTGGTGGTCTATTTGGATTCATTGGTATGTTGATAGGTGTTCCACTATTTACTGTGCTATATACCTTAATAAACACATTTATCCATAACAGATTGCAGGTTAAACAACTTCCACTAGATAAACGTTACTACGGTAATATGAATGTCACTGAAGAAGATTGCGTTTTTCCAAACAAAAAAGATTACTCCGATGAGGATATAGACGAAAGCAAGATTCCTAAAAAGTCTAATGAGTTGGTCGATAAGGTTAAAGATAAGGTTCATATAAAGGATTTTAAAGTTAGTGACTTAATAAGTCGCTTAAAGAATATGTTTAAAAAATAATATTTGTGAAAGGTGTGTATTATCACATGATTAAAACCCTACAAGATGAAATATTACAACTTAAAAAGGATAAGAATGCCGTTATATTGGCTCACTGTTACCAATCTAAGGAGATTTTAGAGGTAGCCGATGAAACTGGAGATTCATATAACCTAAGTGTATCTGCATTGAAGTATGCTAATTGCGATACGTTTATAATGTGCGGTGTTCACTTTATGGCTGAAACCGTTAAGATACTCTCTCCTAACAAGAGAGTTATCTTAGCAAATGGTAATGCAGGGTGTCCTATGGCAGAACAGTTTACTATAAAAGATGTCCTAAAGTTAAGGCAACAATATCCTAAGGCATCAGTAGTAGCCTATGTGAATACTACTGCTGATTTAAAATCCGTCTGTGATGTTTGTGTAACGTCTGCAACTTCGGTTAAAATCTGTGAAAAGATTCCAAACGATGAGATTATATTCATTCCAGACTGTAATTTAGGTTCATTTACCGCTGAAAGAGTTCCTAATAAAAAGTTTATCTTCGTACAAGGTGGGTGCCCAATACATGGAAACATTCCACAAAGTGACGTCCTTAAGGCTAAACAAGAACACCCTAACGCTTTAGTACTCTGTCACCCTGAATGTAGTCCAAAGGTTACTCAATACGCAGATTACATAGGCTCTACTACTGGCATTATGGCATATGCAAAGCAGTCTAATAGTAAAGAGTTTATTATAGGTACTGAAAATAGTATTGTAGACCATCTTGAATATGCTTGTCCCGACAAGTACTTCTATCCACTATCTAAGGATTTTATCTGTGCAGATATGAAACTTACTACACTTCCAGACGTTAAAAAGGCATTACTAGGTGTAGGAGGTTTAGAGATTGATATGTCTAATGAATTGATATCTAAGGCTAAGGTATGCATTGATAATATGGTCGAATTAGGTAGATAAAATCTATAGTTTATACAAAAAATTAGTTTAAATGTACGTAAAATTTCTATGTGTTAGCCATTATTAAAATGGTTGACCTATCTTAGATTTAGTGATATAATCTTAATGTGCATTAAATTTTTTGCGATTGGAGAGTTATTTTTATGAATATTTGGCATAGTATAAACCCTAAAAGGATTACTCCTACTGAATTTATGGCAGTAATTGAGATATCTAAGGGTAGTAAGATAAAGTATGAACTGGATAAGGAAACAGGTTGCCTTTTAATGGATAGAATACTCTATACTTCTACACACTATCCTGCAAACTATGGTTTTATTCCTAGAACCTATGCAGATGATGGTGACCCATTAGACGTTCTAGTTGTATGCTCTGAAACTATTGCTCCTTTAACCCTAGTACAGTGTTATCCTATTGGTGTCATTCGCATGATTGACAACGGCAGAAACGATGATAAGATTATCGCTATACCTAAACATGACCCTAACTACAATACTTACAACGATATTTCCGAACTCCCTAAGCACATCTTTGATGAGATGGTACACTTCTTTAAAGTATATAAAGAACTAGAAAATAAGACTACTGCCGTTGATGAGATAGAAAACAATGAAAGTGCTATATCTATAATTACTAAAGATATTGACAGCTACATTGAAAAGTTCTGTAAGTAAAAGTATACAATCTTCAATATATATATATATATATATGGTATTGTGTGATTAAAAAATATGTAAAGACGAAAGGATTGTTTTTAATGAACGATAGTTTAAACTTAAATTCAGAAACTTGTGTTGCTCCTTTAGGAATAATTGCTATGCAAGGTGCTAGTGAACTCGGTAACAAGATAAACTCTTATCTTGTTAGGTGGTACAAGGATACCTCTTATGCTAAGGATAGCTACCTCATCGATTGCGAATGCCCTAGATTCTCCTCTGGTGATGGTAAAGGCTTAATTAAGTCTACTGTTAGAGGTAAGGATTTATTCATTATTATAGATGTTGGTAACTATAACTGCAAGTATAAGATTTTTGAAAAAGAAAACTGTATGTCCCCAGATGACCACTATCAAGACTTAAAGAGAATCATACAAGCAGCATCGGGTAAAGCTCATAGAGTTAATGTTATTATGCCTATTCTATATGGTGGTAGACAGCATCGTAGAAGTTACAGAGAATCCCTTGATTGTGCGTGTGCTTTACAAGAACTTCAAGCTATGGGAGTTTCTAACATAATATGTTGTGACGCTCATGACCCTAGAGTTAATAATGCAGTTCCTCTTATGGGTTTCGATAATATTATGCCTACCTATCAAGTGTTAAAAGCTATGTTTGAACACATTCCAAACTTAATAGTTGACAAGGATAACTTTATGGTTATCAGTCCAGATGAGGGTGCTTTAAATAGAAATATGTACTATGCTTCTGCTCTTGGAGTCAACTTAGGTATGTTCTACAAAAGACGTGACTACTCTAGGATAGTAAACGGTAGAAACCCTATAGTTGCTCATGAATATTTAGGTGATAGTGTGGAAGGTAAGACTATTTTTATTGCCGATGATATTATTTCCTCTGGTGAAAGTGTTCTCGACATAGCTTACGAACTAAAAAAGAGAAACGCTAACAAGATATATGCTTTCGCTACTTATGGTCTATTTGTAAACGGTCTTGAAAAGTTCGACCAAGCCTACAAAGACGGCTATATTGATGGCGTTTTTGGAACTAACTTAACCTATAGAACTCCTGAATTACTATCCCGTGAATGGTTTAACGAAGTTGATGTTTCTAAGTATATCGCTCACTTCATACTTGCCCTTAACCATGATATGTCTATTAGTAACGTTATAGACCCTCATGAGAAGATTAAAAATATGTTGGCTGAAAGACATTCGTAAATTAACTAATTTAAGCAAGAATTCTCCCACTTCAACAGTGTAAGTGACGAGATGAATTGTTAAAAGGAAACTTAACGGCAGTGGTGGGCGGAGAGAAATCGGTATCCCCTACTGACACGAGGTCAATTCATGCGTATCAATGTACGCACGTCGCACTCCGATAATATACCGAGCGTGAGTTGAAACAAATATTTTTGTAAGCATATACAACGACCCACATACTATTAATGAAGTCCCTTTAGACTTTGCTATCTTTAATGCAGATTCTAAAGCAGTATCTAGTTCACAAGTTATAGTTTTACACGTAAACAGTTTTGATAGTTTATCCTTAGATATAGAATTATCCATGTATCCGTCGGTACATATAACCATATCTGCAAAAGAGTTTAGCACCTTGCAACACGATGTATAATCTTTGGTGGATATCATACCCGTTAATATGATGGGTTTATCTATGCCACAAGCTTGTAGAGTATCCTTTAGGGCAGTGATTCCCCCAATATTATGAGAACCATCTACAACTATAGAAACTCCATCTATGGTAAAAGTTTGAGTCCTAAATATTACTTGAGTACTCTCCAGTGAACGTTTAACACAATCTAATGGGATATTGTACCCCATAGAACCTAATAGGTTACATACTTCAATAACGGTAATCGCATTACTAACTTGATGTTTTCCTAACATCTTTATACTGTAAATATTATGCTTATAGTTAAAAGTTTCACCATGTAGACTCATATTCAAGATATCCCCACTGGTTGGCAATATAAACTTCGAGTGCTTTTTCATTGCCATTTCAGATACTACTTCTATAACATCAGCATTAGTATTATCACAAGATAGTATAGTTGGTCTATTTGGCTTAATGATTCCTGCCTTTTGAATAGCTATATCCTTTAGAGTGTTCCCTAATATTGCCGTATGGTCTAAAGATATAGAGGTTATTACACTAACTAGTGGATTCTCTATGATGTTAGTACTATCCACAAGACCACCTATCCCAGTTTCTAACACTACTATATCACACCTTTTAGATTTAAAGTATATGAAAGCTATTGCCATAGATATTTCAAACTGTGAGAACTCATCGTTGTGTACATAGCTTCTAACCATAGTAGCTACTTTCGATAACTCATCTTGTGGAATATTTTCACCATTGAATCTGATTCTATCCTCGTAGCACACCATGTATGGCGATGTAAAACTTCCAATGTTATAGTTAGCGTATATTAAGGCATTAGATATCATTTCGACAGTAGAACCTTTCCCGTTAGTACCTGCAACGTGGATAAACTTTAAATCGTTCTGTGGATTGCCTAACATAGTTAGTAATCTTCTAATACGGGATAAATCTTTAACAGGTTTCCCAGACTTAGTAAAGCTATTAATATACTCCATAGTTTGTTGATAGTTCATATAATCACTTCCAAATATTTAATTCTCCTAAATTTTAACGCTATAAAACTTTTTTTATATTTAAATATTACCATATAAATTAATATAAGTCAAGGAACTTTTGTACCAAAAAAACGGATAGATTTAAAAAATCTATCCGTTTAGTATATAGTTTTTAATAATAAAGTAAGCACTAATCTCA
>JAJQGV010000115.1 GCA_021200215.1 Ruminococcus sp.
ACGTTCCATAATATAAATATGTAACATTAAACCTTATACAAAGGAGCATAAAACATTATGAGTTTAAAGTATAATCACCTTGTAGATTTAAATGACTATCCAGTTAGTTGGTGGAATAGTTTAATTAGTTTAGCTCAAGATATATACAGTAATCCAACTAACTATAGTCATGTGTGCGATGGTAAGATTATGGCTACACTATTCTATGAACCATCTACTAGAACACAGATGTCTTTTCAAACTGCTATGATACGCTTAGGCGGAAGTATTATCGGTTTCGATAACCCTGCTAACTCATCGGTATCTAAGGGTGAAAATTTAAAGGATACTACTAAGATAGTTAGTAACTATGCTGATATCTTAGTTATACGCCACCCAATGGCTGGCACTGCTAAGGCATCGGCTTTAACTGCTGATTGTCCTATCATCAATGCAGGTGATGGCGGTCATCTACACCCTACACAGACTCTAACCGATATGTTTACTTTAATGCAAGAAAAAGGCAGACTCGACCACTTAAAGATTGGTCTTTGTGGAGATTTAATGAATGGTAGAACTGTACACTCTCTATGTAAGGCATTATCCTGCTATGAGGGTAACGAGTTCGTATTTATATCTACCAACGAACTTAAGATGCCATCGTACATTAAGGATATACTTACCGCACACGGTTGCAAGTTTACAGAAGTATTCTCACTTGATGAGGCTATTTCTCAACTAGATGTTCTATATATGACTAGGATTCAACGTGAACGTTTTAACTCTCAAGAAGAGTATCTACAACAGAAGGATACCTACATATTAGATACCAAAAAGATGTCCCATGCTAAATCTGACCTAATAGTTCTACACCCACTTCCAAGGGTAGATGAAATATCTGTAGATGTGGACAGCGACAGAAGAGCCTTATACTTTAAACAAGCTAAGTATGGTGTATATATTAGAATGGCTTTAATAATTACCATGCTAGACAATAAATCTAAGACTACTCTTTTGAAAGGTCGTGTGCATAATGGTTTACATTGTGACAATCCAAAGTGTATTACAAGTACCGAAAAGTATCTTCCTATGAGTTTTATGGGTGATGGTACTACTGTGATATGTGAGTACTGCGACGAAAGAAAGTTGACAGATTAAACATCTAATAAGAAAGGACTATATTTATGAACTTCAAAAGATTATTTTTAATTACTACCTCTTTATTAACGTATGGAACGTTTTCAGTTATGCCGATTAGTGCTGAAATGGCCGCTTCAAACAACTTAGATAAGTACAACACTTACTTTTCTATGGTTCAAGATGATGCTCAAGATATAGAAGAATCTGAAGTTGGTATGTTAGGCGATATAAACTACGATAGCTCTATTGACTATACCGATATTGTACTTATGAAAAAGATAATACTATCCATAGAAGAACAGAATCTTAATGCTGATGTTAATCAAGATGGAAATATTAACATATTAGACCTAAATATGCTTAGGTCTATGGTGCTTAAACAATCTAATTCAGAAATTATCGACACTAAGACGATATGTTTAGATGCTGGTCACTATGGACTATACAACAGGTCACCAGGAGTTAAAGATTACTATGAAAGTAATATGACTTGGAAACTACATCTTTATCTAAAGCAAGAACTAGAAAACTATGGGTTTAACGTGATTACTACTAGAGAAAATCAAGAAACCGATAAAAATTTAATCGAAAGAGGGCAAACTTCTGCAGGTTGCGATTTGTTTATATCCATACATTCAAATGCCGTAGGTAGCTATATGAATGAAAGTACAGACTTTCCATTAGCTATAGTACTACTTCCAGATGATACCACTAACATAGATGAAATATCTACTGAGGTTGGTAGCCTACTAGCTACCGCTGTAGAAGAAGTTATGGGTACTAAACAATCTGGTAGAACTTGGACAAGACTATCTGCAAGCGACCGCAACGGCGATGGAATCCTTAACGATGAATGGTACGCAGTTATGTTTGGTGCTAAGTCGGTAGGAACTCCTGCAATATTGATGGAACATTCTTTCCATACTAACACACGTTCCGCAAATTGGTTACTAGATGATGATAATCTACAGAACTTAGCTAAGGCAGAGGCGAAAGTTATTGCTGAATATTTTGGTCTAGCTTAATAGTAGAAAAATGCTTATAGTTACATAAAAAGGCAAGCCTAATATAGACTTGCCTTTTTTGATTATGTTATGACTTTATATTATCTAAGGTTAGTATAGCCCATAAGATATTTATCAACCTCTTTAGCTACAGAACGACCCTCTCGGATAGCCCACACTACTAAAGATTGTCCTCTATGCATATCACCTGCAGTAAAGACCTTATCCACATTAGTAGAGTAACTGCCTAAGTCTGTAGCTACGTTAGTTCTAGCATTGACTTCTACACCGAAAGCATCGGTAACATACTTTTGAGAACCTAAGAATCCAGCAGCGATTAATACCATATCAGCTTCTAAGAACTTTTCCGAACCCTCGACCTCTTTTAGAACACGTTTGCCATCTTCATTAACGAACTTAACTTGAACGGTTTGTACTCCACAGAGTTCACCAGTTTCATTGTTCTTGTAGAACTCCTTGATAGTAGTTTCGTAGACTCTAGGGTCATTGCCAAACTTTGCTATAGCCTCTTCTTGACCGTAATCAGTCTTTAAGACTCTAGGCCATTCAGGCCAAGGATTATTTTCAGCACGAGTTTCAGGAAGTTTAGGCATCATTTCTATTTGAGTTACCGACTTACAACCATGACGAATAGCAGTACCTACGCAGTCGTTACCAGTATCACCGCCACCGATTACTATTACGTTCTTACCCTTAGCAGATATATAAGTATCATCGATTAGGTTAAAATCTAGTAGGCTCTTAGTAGTAGATTTTAAGAAATCTACTGCAAAGTAGATACCTTTAGCATCTCTGCCAGTAGCGTTAATATCTCTAGGGTTAGATGCTCCACACGCTAAGATTACAGCATCATAACCGTTTATTATATCTTTAGCATCTATGTTGTCACCAACGTTAGCGTTAGTGATGAACTCAACACCTTCAGCTTTCATAATCTCTATACGTCTTTCTATTATCTTCTTGTCTAGTTTCATGTTAGGAATACCATACATTAATAGTCCACCCAACCTGTCGGAACGTTCATATACGGTAACGTTGTGACCTCTCTTATTTAGTTGGTCTGCGGCAGCGAGTCCAGATGGGCCAGAACCTACTATAGCTATTCTCTTAGAGGTTCTAAAGCTTGGAACTTTAGCTTTCATCTTACCGTTAGCGTATGCATTTTCTATAACTGCATACTCATTCTCTCTAACAGATACTGCATCGCCATTTAAACCGCAGGTACAAGCCTTTTCACATAGTGCAGGACATACCCTAGATGTAAATTCGGGGAAGTTGTTGGTAAGAAGTAGCCTAGAAACTGCCTCATTCCATTGACCATTATATACTAAGTCATTCCATTCGGGTATAAGATTGTTTAAAGGACACCCAGAAACTGCACCCTTAATTACCATTCCCGATTGGCAGAAAGGCACACCACAATCCATACATCTAGCACCTTGAAGTCTTTGTTCAGCTTCAGAGAGATGTACATGGAACTCATCGAAGTTTTCAATCCTTTCTAAAGGAGCGATACTATCACTATCTTTTCTATCATAATCTAAAAATCCAGTTGGTTTACCCATTGAAAAAGACCTCCTTAATTAGCTTTATTAGCGTAGAACACTTCTATTTGAGCCTGTTCATTGCTCATGCCTTTTTCTTCCATCTTAACTATGGTTGAATGCATACGGGCATAATCATGAGGAAGTATCTTCTTAAACTTAGGGAGATATTCGTTAAAGTTATCTAAAATGTCTTTACCCTTAGTAGAGTTGGTAACTCTAACGTGTTCTTCTATAATCTCTCTTAGTTCATGGATATCATACTTTTCTTCAACGGCATTGAGAGAAACAAGTTCCTTATTAATCTTCATATATAAATCTCTATCTTCGTCGAGGACATAAGCTATACCACCACTCATACCAGCAGCGAAGTTTTTACCAGTCTTACCTAATATTACAGCTCTACCACCAGTCATATATTCGCAACCGTGGTCACCTACTCCTTCGACTACTGCAATAGCTCCAGAGTTACGTACGCAGAAACGTTCACCAGCTACACCGTTTATGAATGCCTTACCACTAGTAGCACCGTATAAAGCAACGTTACCTATTATAATATTCTCATCTTGTTTGAACTTAGAACCCTTAGGTGGATATACTATCAACTTACCACCAGATAGTCCTTTACCGAAGTAGTCATTGCTGTCACCTATAAGTTCAAGAGTTAAACCTTTAGGAATAAATGCTCCAAAGCTTTGACCACCACTGCCATTGCATCTAACTGTGAAAGTATCTTCTTCAAGAGTATCATCGTAACGCTTAGTTATTTCACTACCGAAGATAGTACCAACGGTTCTATCGGTGTTAGTAACGTCTATCTCTATGGTTTTCTTAGTCTTATTCTTCAATGCAGAGCCTAACTTTTTCATAATCAATCTTTCGTCAACGGTTTTTTCTAATTCAAAGTTATATATATTCTTAGGGTTAAAACGTCTAGGAACAGAATCATCATCTACGTAAGGATTGCATAGAATGTTAGCCATATCTATCTTTTCAGCAGGAGTATCCTTTAGGTCATCTTTAAGTTTAAGTAAGTCTGTACGACCGACTAGTTCATCTACGGTTCTGTAACCCAACTTAGCCATATACTCTCTTAATTCTTGAGCTATAAATTTCATGAAGTTCATAACATACTCAGGTTTACCCTTAAAACGCTTTCTAAGTTCAGGGTTTTGAGTAGCTATACCTACTGGACAAGTATCTAAGTTGCAGACTCTCATCATAACGCAACCCATAGTTACTAGTGGAGCAGTAGCGAATCCAAACTCTTCTGCACCTAGTAAAAGAGCTACTAAGACATCTCTACCCGTCATAAGTTTACCATCGGTTTCTATTCTAACCCTAGAACGTAGTCCGTTCAAGATTAAGGTCTGTTGAGTTTCAGCTAAACCTAACTCCCAAGGTAGACCTGCATTATAGATTGAGTTTCTTGGAGCTGCACCAGTACCACCATCGAAACTAGATATCAAGATAACTTGTGCTCCTGCTTTGGCAACACCTGCTGCAACCGTTCCTACACCAGCCTCAGATACTAACTTTACGGATATTCTAGCATCTTTGTTAGCGTTCTTTAGGTCATAGATTAGCTGTGCTAAATCCTCAATAGAGTAAATATCGTGGTGTGGTGGTGGTGAGATTAAACCCACTCCAGGAGTTGAGTGTCTAGTTTTAGCAATCCAAGGATATACTTTTCCAGCAGGTAACTGACCACCCTCGCCGGGTTTAGCACCTTGAGCCATCTTAATTTGAATCTCTTTGGCACTTACTAGATATCTTGAAGTTACACCAAAACGTCCCGATGCTACTTGCTTGATAGCTGAACATCTGTTTAGACCATCTTTACCTACAGTTAGACGCTCTAAACTTTCGCCACCCTCACCAGAGTTAGACTTTCCACCAAGCTTATTCATAGCGATTGCCATAGTTTCATGAGCCTCTTGTGATATTGAACCATAGGACATAGCTCCAGTTTTGAATCTTTTAACTATGCTGTCTACACTTTCAACCTCATCTATTGGAATACCACCATCTTCGGCAAACTTAAAGTCTAATAGATTTCTAAGGTTCATAAACCTATCTTCTCTGTTTATAGCCTCAGAGTATTCTTTAAAGGTCTGATAGTCATCGTTCCAAGTAGCTAACTGTAGCAGATGTATGGTTTCAGGATTGTATAGATGTTCTTCCTTGCCACTTCTTAGCTTATGTGAGCCTACACTATCCACCTTAACGTCCACGTCTAAGCCTAAAGGGTCAAACGCTGATGAGTGTAGTATTTCGGTTCTCTTAGAGATATCACTTAATGTTATGCCACCCACACGACTTACTGTATTAGTAAAGTACTTATCTATTACCTCTTTACTTACACCCATAGCTTCAAAGTTCTTTGAACCTTGGTACGATTGTATAGTAGATATACCCATCTTAGAGGCTATCTTAACTATGCCATGTAGTATAGAGTTGTTATAATCGGTTTCAGCGGCATAGTAATCTTTGTCAAGTGATTGATGCTTAATTAAATCTCTAATGGTTTCTTGTGCTAAGTATGGATTTATTGCACTAGCACCATAACCTAATAGCGTAGCAAAGTGATGTACTTCTCTAGGTTCTGCAGTTTCAAGGACTATAGCAACAGACAATCTCTTTTTGGTAGTTACTAAGTGCTGTTGTAATGCAGATACCGCTAACAATGATGGCATAGGCACATGATATTCATCTACATCTCTATCAGATAGTATTAGTATGTTTGCACCATCTTTAAAAGCTTTGTCAGCTTGTATGAATAGATGTTGTATAGCTTTCTCAAGAGGAGTTCCCTTATAGTATGTCATTGGAATGGTACTTACTTTAAATCCAGGGATATCCATCGACTTAATCTTTAGCATATCCATGCTAGTAAGTATAGGATTCTCTATCTTTAATACTCTACAGTTTTCAGCTTTTTCTTCTAATATGTTGCCATCTTTACCGATGTATACACAATGGTCAGTAACTATCTCTTCTCTAATGGCATCGAAAGGTGGATTCGTTACTTGAGCAAACAACTGCTTAAAGTAGTTAAATAACGGTGGATTACACTTTGATAGAGGTGGTAGAGTACCATCTGAACCCATAGCAGCGACAGGCTCTGCACCATTCTTTGCCATAGGTAATATACTAGTTCTAATATCTTCATAGGTATATCCAAAGGCTTTCTGTAGACGCACTAACTCATCATGAGAGTAGTGTACTATGTTCTTGTTAGGAATCTTTAAGTCTTTTAACCTTACAAGATAAGCATCTAGCCATTCACCATAAGGTTGACGTGTTGCATAGTACTGTTTTAGTTCGTCATCGTCTATAAGTTCACCTTTAACAGTATCTACTAATAGCATCTTACCAGGACGTAAACGGTCTTTTTTGACTATCTTTTCGGCAGGGATATCTATTACGCCAACCTCAGAAGATAGTATTAAGAAGTCATCTGAAGTGATGCAATACCTTGATGGTCTAAGACCGTTTCTATCGAGTACAGCACCCATCATATCGCCATCGGAGAATAGTATAGATGCAGGGCCGTCCCAAGGTTCCATCATAGTAGCATAGTACTTATAGAAGTCTTTCTTTTCTTGTGACATAGTTCTGTTGTTTCTCCAAGGTTCTGGAATGGTAATCATAACGGCTAGAGGCATAGGGACTCCTGCCATAACCATGAACTCAAGAGCGTTATCTAACCTAGCTGAGTCAGAACCTGCTGGGTCTATAATAGGTAATATCTTGTGCATATGGTCTTGTAGGGCATCACAATGTACTATTTCTTCACGAGCGAGCATCTTATCGGCATTACCCGTTATGGTGTTAATCTCACCGTTGTGTACTATGAACCTATTAGGGTGAGCTTTCTGCCAGCTAGGATTTGTATTGGTAGAAAAACGTGAATGTACAGTAGCTATAGCAGATGTATAGTCCACACTTTGTAGGTCGTTAAAGAATAGACGTAGTTCTTTAACTAAGAACATTCCCTTGTATACTATAGTTCTACTAGAAAGTGATACCACATAGGTATTCTCATTACTCTGTTCAAATACACGTCTAGCAATGTATAACATTCTATCGAAGTCTAAGCCTTTTTGACAATCGCTTGGACGTCTAACGAAGCCCTGCATAATGTAAGGCATACTCTCAAGAGCCTTATGTCCTAACACTTCTGGATTTATTGGCACAGTTCTCCAACCTATGAAGTCCATGCCCTCTTTTTTTACTATAATCTCGAATAGTTTTTTAGCTTGGTTTCTTTTTAGCTCATCTTGAGGGAAGAAGAACATACCTATACCGTAGTCACGTTCGTCACCTATATTAAAACCTAGACTATCACACTCTTTTTTAAAGAACGGGTGGCAGATTTGCAATAGTATACCTACACCATCGCCAGTCTTACCCTCGGCATCTTTACCAGCACGGTGTTCAAGATTTTCTACTATACGTAGAGCATTCTCTACAACCTGCCTTGATTTAATACCTTTAATGTTTACTACTGAACCTATACCACAATTATCATGTTCAAACTGTGGATTGTATAGACCTTGTTGTTGAAAAGGTTCTTGTACTTTAAAGTTATCCAATATAACACACTCCTTATTATATGTTTCAATCCATGCTCGGTAATTTCACGAAGTGCGATATGCATACTAAGTATGCGTAAATTGACCTCTTATCAGCGGGGGATACCGATTTTTTCTCCGCCCACCGCCGTCATTAAGTTACACTGTAGCAATTTATACCGCCACTTGTGGAAGTGGGGAATCTTTGCCGATTGCGTTAAACCATTAGTAATTTTTGCAACAAAAATAAAAGACACCACATCAAAAATGAAGGAAGTTATAATAAACCCGTCATAATGAGAAAGCGTCTTTGCTTTGAATATTTAATATATATGAGCTAAATTCTATAGTATATTATATACTACAAATCTGTATTTGTCAATAGGAAATATTAAGTTTTTTTGAAAATATCTAAACTTTTTTAAGCCATACCATAAATATTATCAAGAGAATTAAGCTATGTGGATACTAAACTTAATAAAACAAAAAAACCTCTTAAAAATAACACCGAAATGTTGAATATAAGGCATCTCGGCGTTTAAATATATTAACTTTTGAATCTTAGTGTACGCATGGCATTCAAAATGGCTATTACTGATACTCCAACATCTGCAAAGATGGCTAAACCCATATGTGCCACACCTATAGCTCCTAAGATTAGTACTATAATCTTAATCGATATTGCAAAGACTATGTTCTGTTTAACTATCTTTAAAGTACGTCTAGCTATGTTTATACTATCTGCTACTTTAGATATATCATCGTTCATAATAACTATGTCAGAGATTTCTATAGCACTATCTGAACCCAAACCGCCCATTGCTACAGATACGTCCGATAGAGCCAACACTGGAGCATCATTAATACCATCACCTGCGAATAGTATGGTCTTGCCCTTAGCCTTGTAATCTTCTACTATCTTAGCCTTATCTTGAGGCATCAACTCAGCGTAGTATTCATCTACGCCCACTTGCTTAGATATTTCTTTAGCTACTGGGTTTAAATCTCCTGTAAGCATTATAGTTTTTTCTATGCCTAATGCTTTCAATCTTTGCATAGTATCCTTAGCTTTAGGCTTAACCACATCAGATACTACTATGTATCCAACATACTTACTATCCGTTGCAACGTGTACTATAGTTCCTACATCGTTTGGATTACTACACTCTACACCGATACTTTTCATAAGTTGTGCGTTACCAACGTACACAGTAGAATCATCTACCATAGCAGATACACCTTTACCAGCAATCTCCTTTGCGTTAGATACTCTATCTACTAAAACTTCTTTACCATAGGCAATTTTTAAAGAGTTAGATACTGGGTGGTTAGAGAAACTTTCTGCATAGGCAGTTACTTCTAAAATCTGCTCCTTAGATATTCCATCAATGGGGCATACTTTCGTAACCTTAAAGACTCCCTCGGTAAGAGTTCCCGTCTTGTCAAAGGCTATGGTATCTACCTTAGCTAAGTTTTCTAAGCAGTTGCTACCTTTCACCAATATTCCATTATCCGATGCTCCACCTATACCGCCAAAGAATCCTAAAGGTACAGATATTACTAACGCACATGGGCATGATATTACTAAGAACGTTAAAGCTCTGTATATCCACTTAGAAAACTCTTGCCCTGTTATTAAAGGTACAAGTATTGCAATCGCTATGGCTAAGAATACCACTATTGGAGTATAGTACTTAGCAAACTTTGTAATAAACTTTTCAGCCGTTGCTTTCTTAGATGATGCATTCTCTACTAGGTCTAAGATTCTCGATACTGTGCTATCTGAGAAAGCCTTTTCTGTGATAACTTTAATAGTTCCGTTTAGATTTATAAATCCACTGATAGCCTTGTCACCAACCTTAATATCTCTAGGAACGCTTTCACCAGTTATGGCGGAAGTATCTACAGAGCAAGAGCCATCTATGATAGTGCCATCTATTGGAATCTTTTCACCTGCCGATACTATTATGGTATCTCCAATGGTTACGCTTTCGGGGTCTACTTGAGTAAGCTTTCCATCTACCTCTATGGTAGCCACCTCTGGTTTTATATCCATTAGCGAGGATATAGACTTCCTAGACTTATTGACCGCATACTTTTCAAAGAACTCTCCGACCTTAAAGAATAGCATTACAGCTACACCCTCATGGAACTCTCCTAAGCAGAACGCTCCAATACCAGCTATGCACATTAAGAAGTTTTCGTCGAATATCTGTCCGTTGCCTATGTTTCTAACCGACTTTATTAGAACGTCATAGCCTAATATAATATACGTTACAACGTAGGGAATAGCTTGTATATACTTTGATAGAGTTCCAAACTGTGTAAAGTTTGAAACTATTAAGCATATCACAAATAGTATAGCACCAAATATAATCTGCTTGAGTTGTTTTTTCTGCTTTCGATTCATGGTATTTCCTCCAAATATATCTATGTATGAGCATATATTCATATTTTCTGAAATAGTTACGTACAGTAATCTTGCATACATCGGAACGCCACCTTTAACGTTCCGATATAATGCCTATTTTAACTCATATAGCTAGGTGAGTTAAAACTTAATATTCTATGGTACACTCAGCGTCTACTTTTTTGCAGACCTTACAAGCCTCTTTTAAGATTCTAGGGAAGTCATTCTCTTCGGCTTCTATGGTTATCTTTTGAGCCATAAAGCTTATAGAGGCATCTTGAACGCCCTTAATCTTTTTGATGCCTTCTTCCATCTTTGCACCACAGTTGGCACAATCTAGGTCGACCATTTTAAAAGTTTTTTTCATAACAGAATCCTCCTAATAGTATGTATACAATCGCAATGCGATAGCTACTCTTGAACGTGTTCCATACCTTGATTTATTATGGTAGAAACATGACTATCTGACAGTGAATAGAATATGGTCTTGCCATCACGACGATATTTTACCAATCCCGACTGTTTTAATATTCTAAGTTGGTGTGAAATTGCCGATTGACTCATACCTAAGAGAGTAGCTATATCACATACGCACATTTCAGATATCAATAATGAGTATAGAATCTTAATTCTAGTACTGTCGCTAAAGATTTTAAACAGTTCTGCCAAATCAAATAGAGCCTCATCGTCTGGCATAGAATCATATACTTCTTTTATAACATCATCGTGTAGATGCATATAGTCGCAGTTGAGAGGTTCACTCTCTATATTTGGACTATCCTTAACGTCGTTCATAACTTTATCACCCTTTCATATGAACATCTATTCATGTATATATTATATGCTATATATTCCAATATGTCAATAGTTTTTTTGGATTTTTTAAAATAATTATTTTGTATACTAGATTGACAAGCTTTCCACTATCAAGTATAATATTTAATAATAGTATTAATCAAATATATTTTTTCTATTATATAATTAGGAGATTATATATGTTAAATAAGAATATTGAATATCTAAAAGATAAAACTTCTAAGCTTACCACATCTTCGGGAGTGTACCTAATGAAAGATATTCATGGGGATATTATATACATCGGTAAGGCTAAGAACCTAAAGAATAGAGTCTTTAGCTACTTTAGAGAAAGTGTATATCATAACGAAAAAACCTTAAAGATGATATCTAAAATTGCCGACTACGATTTCATAGTTACCGATACTGAGTATGAATGTCTACTACTTGAATGTAGCCTTATAAAACAACATAGACCTAAGTACAACATATTACTTAAAGATGGTAAAGGGTACTCTTACATTAAAGTATCCAATGAGGAGTATCCACACATTACGGCGGAGTATCAAAAAGATGATACAGGTACGTACATTGGAGTATATACCAGTTCTGCTATAGCTAGGCATACTGTAGATGAGGTAAACTCTGTATTTAAACTTCCCACTTGCAAGAAGGTCTTTCCGAGAGATTTTAAGAAACAGCGTCCATGCTTAAACTATCATATAGATAAGTGTATGGGACTATGCCAAGGAAACGTATCTAAAGATGATTATAACGCTACAGTGTTAGAGGCTATTGAATATATTAAGAATGGTAGTGAAAAGTCGATTGAGAAACTTACTCAACAGATGTTGTCGGCATCACAGAGTTTGGACTTTGAAAAGGCTATACTACTTCGTAATCGAATAGATTATATTAAGAAGTCTGCTCAATCACAGAAGATTAAAGACGTTATTTCGGGTAATGCAGACTTTATAGGTAAGGTAGTAGGTACAGACTGTACTTCTATATCCATACTAAAGTATCGTGCGGGTAGGCTTTTCGATAAGGAGAATCTATTTATAGATGGCGTTAGTATTACAGGGGAAAACGTTCTTGAAAGCTTTATTACACAGTACTATACCAATAAGCATACCTCTGAACTACCTGAAACCATATTCATAGATGAACCTATAGATGGTATAGAAAACATATCTAAGTTGGTAGGTTTAAAGGTGTTATATCGTCAAAGGGGTGAAAACGCTAAGTTCTTAGCTATGGCTAAGAACAATGCTAGTGAGTATCTATCCATTAAGGAGAACAGAACCTCTAAAGAGGTTAAGTCTTTAGAGAAACTTTCTAAGGTTTTAGGACTTGGTAGTATAGCAAACAGAATTGAAGCCTATGATATATCTAACATAGGCTCTCAGGTTATGGTTGGTTCTATGGTAGTGTTCGACAACGGTAGACCTAATAAGAAGATGTATCGTAAGTTTTCTATAGAAGATATCTCGATACAGAATGATTACGCTTGCATGGAAGATATACTCACTAGAAGACTTTCCTATTTGGTGGATACTTCTAAACATGATGATAGTTTTTCACAGACTCCTAACCTAATATTTGTAGATGGCGGTACTGCTCATGTAGATGTGGTTAAGAGGGTGGTATCTAAGTTTGGTTTAAACATAGCAGTGTTTGGCATAGTTAAAGACGATAAACACAATACCAGAGCGATATCTTCTAGTGGGGGAGAAGTATCTCTACCTAAATATGATGATGCTTTTAAGCTGTTAGTATCCATTCAAGATGAGATGCATAGGTTCGCTATTACGTACGCTAGAAACAAGCATATCAAGAAGAGTTTAAAGTCTAACTTAACCGAAGTTAAAGGAATTGGCGATAAGAAAGCTATTAAACTTATGGTTCACTTTAAGACTAACCAAGGTTTAAAGTCTGCTAGTGTGCAAGATTTAAAATCTGTTGCAGGAATCACTCAAGAGGTCGCAGAAAATCTATATAAGTTCTTACATCAAGACTTTTAATGAATATAGGGAACGCTCTAAGAGTGTTCCCTATAGTAACCTATTAATATTCTCTGCCATTAGACTTAACTGCTCTTTCTATCTGACGCTTAGCATCACGTTGAGCCGATGCTTCTCTCTTATCGTGGAGTTTCTTACCACGACATAGACCTAACTGAACCTTAACTCGACTATCTTTAAAGTATAGCGACAATGGGATTAAGGTCAATCCATCTTGTTTAAGAGTTCCATAGAGTCTGTCTATCTCTTTGCGATGTAGCAGTAGTTTTCTAACTCTCATAGGGTCACGATTGAATATGTTTCCCTTTTCATAAGGTGAAATGTGCATACCCTTAATGTACATCTCACCTTTGTCTATAGAACACCAACTATCTTTAAGGTTTACACTGCCGTTTCTTATGGATTTAACTTCAGTTCCTATTAATTCTATACCTGCCTCGTAGGTTTCAAGGACGAAGTATTCATGTCTAGCCTTGCGGTTTTCAGCTATCTGTTTAGTACCTTTGGTTCTCATGTGATATCACTTCCAATCTAAAAATAGTACCCATTTAGATTAGTTTCTAACTTGACCATCTCCTAATATTACATACTTAGTAGTAGTCAAGGCAAGTAATCCCATAGGGCCACGTGCATGAAGTTTCTGTGTAGATATACCTATCTCAGCACCGAATCCAAACTCAAAGCCGTCGGTAAAACGTGTAGATGCGTTTACGTACACTGAAGAAGAATCTACCATTTGAGTGAACTTTCTGGAGTTTGCATAATCTTCTGTTACTATGCTTTCAGAATGTTTAGTACTATATGTGTTTATGTGTTCTATAGCCTCATCTATAGACGATACTACCTTAATGGATATTATACTATCTAAATATTCAGTACCCCAATCTTGCTCAGTGGCTGGAACTATTCCATCTACCAAAGATTGTACTATCTCATCGCCACGAATTTCAACCTCATGACACTTTAAGTTTTCACATATCAATGGGATAGCCTTTTCAGCAACGTCCTTATGTATTACTAAGCTTTCACAAGCGTTGCACACTCCTAAGCGTTGAGTCTTTGAGTTTTCGATAATCTTTACAGCCTTTTGAATGTCTGCGAACTCATCGACATATACGTGGCAGTTTCCCGTACCAGTTTCTATGGTTGGTATAGTGCTATTTTCCACTACGGATTTAATCAATCCAGAGCCACCACGAGGTATTAATACATCTATGTACTTGTTAAGTTGCATCATCTTAGTAGCAGTTTCCCTAGAGGTATCTTCAAGGAGCTGAACGCTGTCCATAGGCAGATTAACGCTATCTAAGGCGTTGCGAATTACATCTACTATAGCCTTATTAGAGTTAAAGGCATCACTACCACCACGTAATATGGTTGCATTACCAGTCTTAAAGCATAGACTAAAAGCATCGGCAGTTACGTTTGGACGACTTTCAAATATTATGCCTATAACTCCAAGAGGTACTCTCTTTTGAGATATCTCTAAACCGTTAGGTCTAAGCCAAGCAGACACCGTTTGACCAATAGGGTCATTTAGAGATATAACCTGTTCTATACCTTCAGCCATAGATTCTATTCTTTGAGTGGTCAATCTTAGTCTATCCACCAAAGAAGATTTTACTCCCTTTTCTATAGCTTTCTTAACATCTACTTCATTAGCTGATAGTATAGCATCGGCATTTTGAACTAAAGCTTTAGCTACTGCCTTTAAGCCTAAGTTCTTATCCTTTTGACCTAAGGAGTTCAGAACCATAGCGGATTTTTTAGCCTTTTGTCCTAACGTTTCTAAATATTCCATGTTAAACATACCCTTTCCTTAAAAATTACTTCCATTCCAACCCCAATACGATACCTCTTCATACTTTACATACACTCTGTTCGGTGGTATGTTTAACTCATTTGATATGGTATCGGTGATAAAAGAGGTCATTCTATCGTAAGCACTCGCTTGAGCCTTTCCGAAAAGTTTAACCTCTACCATAGCCATAGGCTTAGAGTTATCACTTTGAAAGTACATTCTTTGGTTGTCGGTGAAGTTTAGCATCAGCCAACTTTCAGACTTGCCTAAAATTTTAATTCCTTCCCCGAACTTGCTCTTTATAGTTTCCTCGCTACTCTTAGATATCTTAACGTTAGTAGTAGTATCTATATATGGCATTACATTTACCTCCTATGGTTTTTATTTTGATTATACTACATAAACCTAGAAAAGTCAACATCTATTATGAAAGGAGTTGAAATTATGACATTCTCAATTAGATTAACCAAACAAGAAAAAGATATAGCTAATAGTTATGCTCGTCTTCATTCTTTATCACTTGGAGAGGCTTTTAAACAAGCATTATTTGAAAAGATAGAAGAAGAATACGATATCACCGTATTTGATGAAGCATATAACGAATATCTAAATGGTGGACAAAAAAGTAAACCTATTTCTGACTTTTGGAAAGAACTTGATTTATAAATTACAGAATAAAAACTACACCTAAAGTGGCAGAATACTTCTTGTTATGAATAGGTAGCACAATTCATAGAATATTAACAATTTTCTCTTGAGATATGATATAATATTTTTAAATATATTTTTTGAAAGGGCTGTGATGTTTGAGTTGGAAAATAAACTCACTCTTTATGGTTTTAATAACCTTACTAAAACTCTCAGCTTTAACATATACGATGTATGTTACGCTAAGAGCGAACGTGAACGAAAAGATTACCTTAGGTATATAGATGAACAATATAATTCAGAACGTTTAACTAAGATTCTATGCGACGTTACCGACATTATAGGGGCTACTATACTAAACATATCTAAGCAAGACTATGAACCTCAAGGGGCATCTGTGAACGTTCTAATAGCTGAAGGGCATATGCCTCCTCCTGAGATAGATGTATCTTGCAATCAAGGTAGAGGTTTCCTAAAAGAATCATCACGTAATATGGTACACGCCCACTTAGATAAAAGCCATGTTACTGTGCATACCTTCCCTGAAAGTCACCCCGATAATGAAATCTCTACCTTTCGTGTGGATATAGACGTATCTACTTGTGGAGAGATATCTCCTCTTAACACCTTAGACTACCTTATTGGTAGCTTCGATTCTGATATTATTACCATAGACTATCGTGTGCGTGGTTTTACTAGAGATGTCCATGGTAAGAAACTCTTTATCGACCATGATATTACATCTATACAAGATTACATCAACGAGAGTACTCTCGATAAGTACGATGCCATAGATGTAAACGTATATCAATCCAATATTTTTCATACTAGAATGTTGATTAAAGAACTTCCATTACAGAACTATCTATTTAATACCGATATCTATGAGATATCACCTAAAGAACGCTTAGACATATCTAACCGTTTAAGGCGTGAGATGATAGAAATCTTTAGTGGTACAAACATATATTAATTATTAATTAATATATCTATTATAGACAATTAGCATTATATCTATTCTATTACAGAGGGAGCTGAAATATTAGTTGATTAGTTTCAGTAAATTTTCACAGAGTAAAACACCTCTACATGAGGCTATGGTTAAACATAAATTAAACAGAGTAGTCCGTTTTGATGTTCCAGGGCATAAGGGTGGTCGTGGTAACAGAGAGTTGAATGACTTTTTAGGTATCAACTGCTTAAAGGCAGATGTAAACTCTATGAAACCTCTTGACAACCTATGTCACCCTGTATCGGTGATTAAAGAGGCTCAAGAGTTAGCAAGTCAAGCGTTCGGTTCAGATAACGCTTTTTTTATGGTCAATGGAGCTACTAGTTGTGTCCAAGCTATGATTATGTCTACTTGCAAGGCTGGTGAAAAGATTATCATGCCTAGAAACGTCCATAGAAGTGCTATAAATACCATAGTAGTCAATGGAGCAGTACCCATATATGTAAACCCTGGAACGGATAAACATTTGGGTATACCTTTAGGAATGTCCGTTGCAGAGGTTGAAAAAGCCATCATAGAAAATCCCGATGCTAAAGCCATCTTGGTAAACAATCCAACGTACTATGGAATATGTTCCGACTTAAAATCTATAGTGGAACTTGCTCACAAGCATGGAATGTTAGTCCTAGTCGATGAGGCTCATGGAACACACTTCTACTTTGGCGATGATATGCCTATATCGGCTATGGAAGCAGGTGCAGATATGGCAGGTGTTAGCGTCCATAAGACTGGTGGCTCATTGACTCAAAGTGCTATCTTGTTATGTAACAATTCGGTAAATTCTGGATACGTTAGGCAGATTATCAACTTAACACAGACTACTAGTGCATCGTACCTATTGATGTCATCTTTGGATATAGCTAGAAAAAACTTGGCACTCAATGGCAAGGATATCTTTAAAAAGACTATCCAATTTGCAGAATACGCTAGAAAAGAGATTAACAAACTCGGTGGATATTATGCATTCGCCAATGAACTATGCAACGGTGATACCGTCTATGATTTCGATAGAACTAAACTATCCATATACACTAGAGATATAGGTCTTGCAGGTATTGAAGTATACGATATCCTTAGAGATGACTATGATATCCAAATTGAGTTCGGTGACTTAGGCAACATATTAGCCATCATTTCCGCAGGTGATACCGCCTTAGAGATTGAACGTTTAATCTCTGCACTGTATGAAATTAAGCGTCTTTACAGCAAGGATAAGTCGGGTATGTTCGACCATGAGTATATCAATCCCGATGTGGTTATGACACCTCAAAAAGCGTTCTATAGTAATAAAGTATCCATACCATTAGATGAGTGTAATAATAAAATCTGTGGTGAGTTTGTAATGTGTTATCCACCAGGGATACCTATACTTGCACCAGGTGAACGCATAACCGATGAGATTATACGCTATATACAATACGCTAAAGAAAAAGGTTGCTCTCTAACGGGTGCTAGAGATACTGATACTAACTATCTTGATGTAGTGGTGGTTTAAATGGAAGATATCAAAACCTTTTTAATCAGTGATATTAAAGAAATCACTGTTGATAAAATTATATATATGGATAATCAAGTAGAAAAAGAGATTATCTTAAAAGAGTGTGCCGAAAACTATGCCCATGAGTACAATTCTCATATTAAAATAGAAGAAAATCGTTGCGTCGGTGAACGTGATTGGTTTGCTAAAAATCCATATTTTATATTTTTCAGTGAACCTAAGATAAAGTTTGAGATTGTACCTAAAAAACATCTTTTAGACTGTTTTAGTAAGAGTTGGCATCAAAGATATTACCCTGAATTTTTGAATGTTCAAATAGGGTTGCAACAGTTCAATTGGATAACTTATGATTTAGGTTAAGGAGGTCTTTATTTTGGATTTATGGTTTAATGAAAGACATTCAACAGATGTCAACTTCTCAATTAAGGTTAAAGAACAACTAGTCCATGAGGTTAGTCAATTTCAAGATGTGGATATCTTTTATTCTGAAGAGTTTGGAAAGATATTAGTTCTTGATGGCTATTTAATGCTTACTGAAAAAGATGAGTACATATATCATGAAATGATTACTCATATACCTATGGCTACTAATCCGAATATTAAGAACGTTTTAGTAATCGGTGCAGGTGATGGCGGTACGGTTCGTGAACTTACTAGATATCAATCCATTGAACACATAGATATGGTAGAAATCGATGAGGCTGTAGTTAGATTATGTAAACAGTACATTCCAACCACTGCGTGTTCCCTTGATGATAAAAGAGTTACTATCTACTATGAGGACGGCTTAAAATTCGTTCGTGATGCCGACCCTAACGAGTACGATTTAATAATAGTAGACAGTACCGACCCCTTTGGTGTTGGTGAGGGTTTATTCACTAAAGAGTTTTATGGCAACTGTTATAAGGCTCTTACTGATGATGGTATATTAGTAAATCAACATGAGAGTACTTTTTATACTGAATATGCAAACTCTATGAAAAAGGCTCATAGTAAGATTAAAAAGTTGTTTAGTACGGCACTAGTATATCAAGCACATATACCAACGTATCCATCGGGACATTGGCTTTTTGGATTTGCCTCTAAGAAGTACGACCCTAGAACCAATTATAATCCAGATTGGTGGAACTCTTTAGGCATTAAGACTAGATACTATAATACTATCTTACACACTGGTTGTTTTGCAATTCCAAATAATGTACGTGATGAGTTAAGAGAGTAATCTATAAAAATAAGGAGATTTATACTATGGAAAAGAATATCCATACTTTTATAGCCTGTGATAGTGAGTACTCACAAGCTAAGACTGTAATATTTGGTGCTCCATTCGATAGTACTACATCATATCGCCCAGGGACTAGATTTGCAAGTCAACATATTAGAAATGAAAGTTATGGCATTGAAACGTATAGTCCATATCTTGATATGGATTTAACAGATATATCTGTATTCGATGGCGGAGATTTAGAACTATGTTTTGGAAGTCCAGAAATGGCTCTACAAGATATTGAAAGCATGACTGCTAAAATACTAGATGATGATAAACTACCACTTATGATAGGTGGTGAACATCTAGTAACTTTGGGTAGTGTTAGGGCGGTCTTTAAGAGGTATCCGGACTTGCATATTATCCACTTTGACGCCCATGCAGATTTAAGAGAAGACTATCTAGGGCAAAAACTATCTCATGCTAGTGTAATTAGACGTTGTCATGACCTAGTCGGTGACCATAGAATATATCAATTTGGTATACGCAGTGGTGATAGAACTGAATTTGAATGGTCTAAAAATCACACATATATGAATAGGTTTAACTTCAATACCCTTAAAGATATCTGTAAGAGCTTAGAGGGAAAACCTATATACTTTACTCTCGACTTAGATGTTTTAGACCCATCTGTATTCTGTGGAACTGGCACTCCCGAAGCTGATGGAGTATCTTATAGGGAGTTATTAGATGCCATTATAGATGTAAGTAGATTAAATATTGTAGGCTTAGATATGAATGAACTATCGCCACCTTACGACCAAAGTGGAAGTTCTACTGCTTTAGCGTGTAAACTCTTAAGAGAGATACTTCTATTAGTTACTCCTAGAGGTTAATTTTTATCTAAATTTCATGATGTCTACACATATCTATGGTATAATAGATAAAAATATTAGGAGGATTTTAACTTGAAAAAGATATTTATTATTTTAGGAGCTATCTTAACCTTAACATCGTTTAGTGGGTGTAGTTCCAGTTCAGAAACTACCGATACCGATGCAGATACTACAACTACAACAGAAGAAACTTCAGAAACATCATCAGCCGATGAGGAATTCTTAGTAAGGGGCAATACCATCTCAGATGAATATTCTGAACTGTTTAACACTTGGTACAGTGCCTATGATATAATTGCCTTTACTGATGATGGTGAGTTCTATCTAACTTACGATGATATAGGCTACTGTGTATATGGAACGTACTCCATTGAAGATGACATTTTAAAAGTAGTTATAGACCCTAGTTCTATAAAGAGTAATGACGTATCGGTTGGTGATACTGACTATAAGTTTGAGTTCGTAGACGGTAACTTAATCTTAACCCTTGCCGAAGATGATACGCAATCTTTAACCTACTACTTAGATAAGTCTGTAGCTTTAGGAGAAACTAGTTAGTAATTAATAGTTAATATATTAAAGGAGGATTTTTTTTAAATGGGAAGATGTTTAATAATCGGTTGTGGGGGAGTTGCTTCAGTAGCTATCCATAAGTGCTGTCAGAATAGTGAGGTATTTACCGAAATTATGATAGCTAGTAGAACTAAATCTAAATGCGATGCCCTAAAGGATAAACTTCAAAGTACTACTAAGACTATCATACATACTGCACAAGTAGATGCCGACAGTGTCCCTCAACTCGTGGAGCTAATCAATAACTTTAAGCCTGATGTGGTTCTAAACTTAGCTTTACCATATCAAGATTTAACTATAATGGACGCTTGTCTTGAAACTAAAACTAACTATGTCGATACAGCTAACTATGAACCACTCGATACTGCTAAATTTGAGTATAAGTGGCAATGGGCATATCGTGAAAGGTTTGAAAAGGCTGGAATTACTGCGTTATTGGGTAGTGGTTTCGACCCTGGTGTTACTGGAGTATTTTCTGCATACGCTATGAAACATCAATTCGATGAGATTAATTACATAGATATCTTAGATTGCAATGGTGGTGACCACGGGTATCCATTTGCTACTAACTTTAACCCAGAGATTAACATTAGAGAAGTATCTGCTAACGGTAGCTACATACAGGACGGTAAATGGGTGGAAACTAAACCTATGGAAATCAAGAGAGTATACAACTTCGACCAAATAGGCGAAAAAGATATGTATCTACTACATCATGAGGAACTTGAAAGCTTAGCTTTAAACATAAAAGGCATTAAAAGAATACGTTTCTTTATGACCTTTGGACAGAGCTATCTAACACACCTAAAATGCCTTGAAAACGTTGGAATGACATCTATTGAGCCTATAATGTATCAAGGCAAAGAGATTGTACCGCTACAGTTCTTAAAGGCAGTACTTCCAGACCCTGCCACTTTAGGTGCTAGAACCGTTGGCAAGACTAACATAGGTTGTATCTTTCAAGGTATTAAAGATGGTAAACCTAAGACATACTACTTATATAACGTATGCGACCATCAAAAGTGCTATAAAGAGGTTGGTTCTCAAGCAATATCCTATACTACTGGCGTTCCTGCTATGATTGGTGCAGAAATGCTTATGACTGGCAAATGGAATAAGGCTGGTGTATAC
Source organism: Ruminococcus sp. (assembly GCA_021200215.1). GTDB lineage: Bacteria > Bacillota > Clostridia > Oscillospirales > Ruminococcaceae > UBA5884. The sequence goes on from JAJQGV010000115.1 coordinate 22,261, forward strand.
AACATCGAGGAGTTCGACCCAGACCCATTTATGGAAGAGTTAAACAGGTGGGGTCTACCTTGGATTGAAGACTTTAATCCAACCTTAGTAGATTGATTATATTAAAAACAAAGTGGATATTTAATAATATCCACTTTGTTTGAATAAAGTTTTAGCTTAACTCAACAGTTAATACATATATATTAACTGCTGAAAGAAGTAGGCACATTTATAGTTCTATTATGTCATCGTATAGACAGAAAAACATATCTTCGACGTTTGTATCTTCGTGAAAATGCCCAAAATACCATGCTGTAAACTCTGTATTGTCTGCTACTCGTTGAAGATATTGTCGTAACTCTATTTCATCATCTGAGAGTTCACCATAACCTATATATGCAACAATCTCTCTTGGTGCAGAATGAGTTAATATATAATCTACGGTGAAGTCATTTTTTTCAAGATTACTCCAACCCTCTGCGTACTCTTCCTTATTAGGAATCTCTTCTGGAAACCATGATATTCCTTCCGTTCTGTACATCTTATCGATACTATATGCACCCCCGAACGTAAAGAAACTTGTTCCATCTATATTAAAAACTTGTCCTCGCATAAGATGTATAATATCATCTTCAATAAAGTGAACCTTACCACCGTTCCAATTATTAATTGGATAAGAATTTAATTCTTGAAAGTTCTCATGATTACCATCAATAAAAAGAGTCGTAACGGGAAGGTTTCTTAATATATCTCTCGTTTGACTTTCATCAAATGGTAGAAAACCGCATACACCAACATCACCACAGATAATTAGATAATCATCTTTTGAAAACTGTTCTTCTTTATCATTGAAGTATATTATCAACTTTCTAATATCAATAGTTCCATGAATATCGCCAGTTATTATAAATGACATCTTTTTATTCCTATCCTTTCACATTTCAATCCACGCTCCTCGTGTGAGGAGCGACAATACCAACCAAACCTTTAGATGCGTTTCAAGTCGATTTCAATCCACGCTCCTCGTGTGAGGAGCGACTCCATAATAATTAAATTCATTAGGATTCTTATTATTTCAATCCACGCTCCTCGTGTGAGGAGCGACAGCCTACTGCCCCACTAGGT
>JAJQGV010000025.1 GCA_021200215.1 Ruminococcus sp.
ATCTCAAAGAATACAAAGATACGTTTCTTCTTAGGAGCATTTTTAGCAATACCAGAACCCGCACTTTCATAGTCGAACAGTTTTGAAAATCCTGCCAAATAAATCACCCTTTCAAAAAATATAGATTAGCTAATAAGTAGCTTGTTAGTAAGTAAGTACGTCAATGAAGTATCTATGGCAGATGATACAGTGATTACTATAGCATATACTATAAAGTTAATATTATACCTTTTAACGTTTATCGAATCGAAAGAACGTCCAAAGATGTTATATGCTATCATGGTGGATTGCATTAGAGCTTGTATCACTGCGAATACTAACACTACACTAGATACTACCGCATGAAACATAACCATAGATAAAAGTATTAATATCCCTTTAGAACCATACTCTAAGTATATGGTAGTAGAAGATACTCCTAAAGCAACACCTCTAGCAAATAGTATGAACAGACTTACAGGTTGCGATATAGCAGAATATCCACATAGATACAGAAGTATTAAACTATAGCTAGTCCAAGACATAGCGTTAAAAAAAACATCTAATAAGGTTTTATAAGAGGCATCTTTAACGAATCCTTGAGTTAGTACTGCATTATGTAACTGTACTGCCTCACTGTTAGAATGCATTAACCAAACTCCACACACTACTCCACACAAGATTAACGTTAGCAACAGTATAGATATTAATCTTTTGCCATTATAGAAACTATTTTCTGCGTATCTCATAAGTACATATCACCTTTTCTTTTTTATACCATGATATGTACCTACTTTAGAATTTATAACTACTTCGATAGTTCATATGCACGTTTAGTACAACTTTCACAACATTTTTTAGTAATATCCGTCAAATTGCCTTTGTAGAGTTCGTCTAAACCTGCAAGTGTAGTTCCACCTGGTGAGGATACCATCTTTATTAATTCATCTAAAGTGTAGCCTGAGTCTGTAATCATCTTAGCAGAACCTATTAAAGATTGTGCAAATAGGTCTGTAGCAGATTTTTCACTTATGCCATTTTCTACTGCATAATCTATGAACGCTTTAGCGTATAGATATATGAATGCTGGACTACTTCCATTGATGGCTATTACTTCTTTCATCTTATCTGCAGTAAGTACAGCAGTCTTTCCGCAACTGTTGAATATACTTCTAACGAAGTTAAACTCATCGTTAGATACTGGTGATACTGGTGAAAGTGCAGATGCTCCTTCATTAAGCAACAGTGGAGTGTTTGGCATAACTAACACTACCTTAGCATCTGGTATGGTTTGTGATTTTATATACTCACCTGTAATACCTGCCAATATGGATACTATTACAGTATCTTTAGTAACATAATCTTTAATAGTAGCAAGTACACCCTCTATAACTTGAGGTTTAACCGCTAAAAAGACGTACTTACACTTTTGAAGTACATCTTTTTCAGAACTACATAGAGTAGCTATAGAAGAACATCTTTCAAGGCTTTCAGATTTTAAATCGAAGGCAAATAGATTTACGTTATCTTTTAAGGAACTCTTAGAGATACCTTGCATGATTGCAAAACCCATATTACCTGTACCTATAAAACCAACATTATTCATTTAAAAACAACTCCCATAAAATTTATTTGATTACTATTATACAACAAAATACACAAAATATCAAGCACTTTTTTATGGAATATACAGAAAGATGGAACGATGCTTATCGTTCCATCTAAAGGCTGGTTAAGGTATTAAATCTTTGTTATTCTGTTACGGTAAATATATCGTTCATCTTCTTAAGGTTCTCATCTTGAGCTATGGTAGATGCATTATATAAGAACAATACTTGATTATAATCATTTATGTTTACTACGTTTTCACTTGTTATTCCAATGTATCTTAAATCCAGTACAGTAATCTCGTTGTAGTGTTCCGATAAGAACGGTATGAAACAGTTAGCGTAAGAATCCTTAATAACTAAGATTTTCTTATCGTTTTCAACGTTTGTGGTAATAGTTACTATTGGATTATTTTCTGAAAGGAATGTAGCATACTTATCCTTAGTATCAAGGTAAGACCTATCATATAGGGTATCGAAAGTAGTTTCAGACGTTCCATCGTTCACCACCATACTTTGAATACCCTCAGATTTATCCATAGTATATATATCTATGGTATCGGACTTAATGCCGTTGTACAGGGATTTTGAATAGAAAGTGCCTTTAAAACTATCACTAGCGTGTTCAATGTTGAACTTGTTATATGATATTGGAGTAAACCCTAATTTCTGTATAGCTGAGTTGTAAGCATAGTAAGCACCTAAAGATGTCCAATGGTGGTCATTACGATAGTATATATACTCATCTTTTGCAGTATATAGATTGCTATAAACATCTATAGAGGTTATATTTTCGGAAAGGCTACCATATATATAGTCAATAACTTCTTCTTTTTGTTGTACTTGAGGTGCATTGTTAGGTAGCTTATCTAAGTATATGCCAGCCGATGTTGGTGCTATCAATACGAAGTATTCTGGATTAGTAAAGCGTTCAGCTAAGCTGTTTATAGCGTCCACAGATTTATTTATCTCTTGATAGTTAGGCTCTTCAAGTTTTTCTATTAACATATCGTCGGTGATGTATATGTCGTTTATCTCTTCCTTGCCTATAAGGAGTTCTACGTCCACCTTAAGTTCAATCCAATTTATACGGGCTATGAAGTGGTCGGATATATATTCCTCGAAACCGTCCATAAAAGAATGGTCTTTAATAGATTTTAATGAAAGCTTAGGAAACTTTGCAAGGGTTCTATTTTCCATCTCAGACCTAGTTTCTTTCTTAGAAAACGCAGTTGCAAGAGGTAATACTACTAGGAGTATTAAGAACATCAAGGCAGAAACTTTTAACTGTTTTAATCGCATAGTAAGTACCCCCCTAGAATCTAAAGTATAGGAACGGATTGTAAGTAGCATCTACTAAGTAAGCAGTGCAAACTATCATAGTTGCCAGTTGTAGTATTGGTAGAGAATAGTAATATAGTTTAGCAGTGTTTTTCTTATCTATTAATAGCCTAGTAACTCTTTCTCTAATGTCGGTACTAAATAGTATACAAGCTACAAACACCACAATATAACTAGATAATTGATACTTTGCGTAGTCATCTATAAAGTCATTACCGAATCCGAACATAGCTTTTAGTAGTTGTCCTGCCTCGGTTAAGCTAGATGTATCAAATAGTACCCAACCTATTACCACCAATATGAAGGTGTATAGCATTCTAATCAAGTTAGGAAGCTTATCCAGAAACTGTTTTAAATATACCTTTTCCACCATTAAGATTACACCGTAGAATAATCCCCATAGTATAAAGTTCCACCCTGCACCATGCCAAAATCCAGTTAAAGCCCATACTATAAAAGTATTTATAACCATTCTGAACTTACCTTTTCTGTTGCCACCTAGAGGAATATACACGTAATCTCTGAACCATGAACCCATAGTGATATGCCATCTTCTCCAAAATTCAGACACACTTTTGGAGATATACGGGTGGTCGAAGTTTTTAGGAAAGTTAAATCCTAACATCTTACCAAGACCTATAGCCATATCAGAGTATCCTGAAAAGTCGTAGTATATTTGGAACGTAAACGATAGAATACCAATCCAAGCAGTAACTACAGATATCTCACCGAAGTCCATAGCTTTTATCTCAGTCCATAATGCACCTATGTTGTTGGCTAACAGAACCTTTTTAGCCAAACCTTTAATGAACATATTAGTACCCTCACCGACTAACTTTATATTTACCTTTCTTTCGTGGATTTCATTTTGAACGTGTTCATACTTGACTATAGGCCCTGCAACTAACTGTGGAAACAATGATACGTACGTTAGATAGTCCAAGAAGTTCTTTTGAACCTTAATCTTTCTCCAATATAGGTCTATGGTATAAGACATACTTTGAAACGTGTAGAACGATATTCCTATAGGTAACGAAAGTTCAGGAACTGGAATGTTTAGATTCAAAAGAGAGTTTATGTTGGCAATAAAGAATCCACTGTACTTAAATATCGTCAAGAAGCCTAAATCTACCGTCATAGATATGATTAAGGCTATCTTTCTAACCTTAGAGTTATCATTGTACTTGTGGATAACCAAACCTGCAAGATAGTCCACTAACGAAGATACTATCATTACCCATATGTACACTGGTTCACCCCAAGCATAGAATATTAATCCTGCAACTAATAGAATCAAGTTTTTAACTCTATTCGGTGATAAAAAGTACAGCAATAATACTATTGGCAGAAATACGTATATCATTGTAAGACTAGAAAAAACCATAGTATTAAGTTATCCCCCTTCTTTTTTTATAGATTTAACTATGTTTTCCAACTGCTCAAGGGAATACATAGTATTTAAAACTTCAAGCAACCCATTAGATGTTAAACGTTCGGGGAGTTGCAAATATCTTAGTAACTTTAAACGAAGTTTTTTACTATTAGGATTGCCACTTAAACCTAGTGCATATAAGTCTGTATGAGTAATCTTGTTATTGTTATAATCGTCAATGACTATACTTTCAACGTTGGCACGTTTAAAGGCATCTAGTATTATATCCACGTCTAAGCCCTCGATACCTAGTTTGCCCTCAGCAGATTTTTTCAACTTACGTTTTTCCTTTCCAAAAACGTCTGGAGTATACACGTTGATAATATTTCCATCACCTATAGCACCCTTTAGATAGTTTCTAATCTTAAAACCAGCACTGTCAGAATCGGTTAAGATTATTATTCCTGTGCTATTAGCATAAAAACGGATAAGGTCTAATTTTTCTTTATCTTTGAAAATACCGTATCCGTCTGTTTGAACTATTATGGCATCTACAATAGAGGATAGTTTAATCTTGTCATACTTACCCTCTACTATGATAGCCTGTTTTATCTTAAGCAATTTTTAATATAACACCTACCTTTTACGTTTAGTAATATTTATAACCAGCATCAATCATTTGAGCGATGGCTTTTTCTAATAGAATCTTACCATCTAAAGCAGATGTAACTAAGGCATGGTTAGTCTTTCTAAGAATGTCTAAGCACTCTCTAAGATGTTCTAGTCTTATCTTGTAGGCATCACGAATATAGTTGCGTACTACAAACTCTCTGCCCTTGTAGTTAAAGTCTGCAAGAATATCCTGCTCATTTCTGTTCGATTCTAAGGCGGTCTTAACTCTATATAGGTCTATGAATGCCATAGATACTGCAGATAGTACTGCAATAGGGTCTGCTCTTAGTGTATAGAGTTCATTTAATAGTTTCAATGAAAGTTGACCGTTCATAGATACTATAGCTCTTGAAAAGTCGAAAGCATTCACATCGTAATAGTTAGATATCAAATCGTTGACCATACTCGTAGTAATCTCTCTGCCATTAGCGAAGTCTATTAGTTTCTGTAGTTCGTTCTTAATGGTCAAGGAATCGCAAAGGCACTTATTAGCAATCAATTGAGCGTTATCGTAGGATATAGGACAGTTGTTCTTACTACAAACCTTTTGGATATCCTTAGTAGTCTGTGGTAGAGTCTTTTGTACAGCCTCAAATACCATGCCATTTTTTAAGATATAGTCTATGAGTTTCTTATTCTTTGCGGTAGGATATTTCTTACCATTCTTAACATCGAAACTAGTAACATAGAATATTACTATGGTAGACGTTGGTATAGAGTCTAAGCAGACTAAAAGGTTTTTAAGAGTATCTGCAAGGGTGGTATCGCAGTTAAAGTCATGAATGGTTATACATTTATAGTCAGCGAACATAGGGCAAGACTCTGCAACGTCGATAAACTCATCTAGGTTGAAGGTTTTTCCATCGAACCTATATAGATTAAAGTCATCACCAGATGGAACTATTGACTCTATGGCTACTTGAACCAACCTTTCAATAGATACAATATCCTTGCCATAAAAATAGTATAATCGTTTAAAGCTATTCGATTTTAAACTATTAATCAACTGGTTCACGATTCCAAACTCCTTACTTCAAAAAATCCATCATTTAAATAGTAGAGATATACAACATTAAAGTCATCTACGATGAATGTTTTAGTTTCACCGTTATGAACAATATCGAAAGTTTCGTTGTCATATACAGTAATGTTAAAATCTCTGTAGGTGTACGCATACTTTGAATTATCTACATTTATTAGATTCGGTACTGCTCCCAATATGGAATAGTCACTTCTTAGATACGTACCTTGCGGAACGTTTACTGTAGATACTTTATAATCCTTTAGTTGAACGTTGTACATGGTCATACTTTGATACGCTTTCTTTAGCATAGTAATGCTATTTATGTTATCTATGCCTTGCCGTTTGCAATAGGTTTGTACATATGTAGAAGTTTTATAGTTTTTAGAAAAGTCTATTACATTGACGTCACCATCGTAAGATATAACCATAACTTGATATTTGCTATTTCCTAACATTGCTACCTTAAGTATGCTATCTTGATATTTTTCAACACCTATTATAGTCATTCCTAAAATCACCACACAAGATACTATACTTATAGCTACATACTTTTTACTCTTATATATTCCATAGCATACTATACATATTAGTACACATATTATAACTAGATACATCAAAACGTTGTAGTCAGTAGGTAGGTTGCTAAAAGGTATCTTAGATATTACATTACAGATAGATATCATTAGTTTGCAACATATATCAGCTAAATATAGTAATGCTTTCGTCAAGATTAAAACCTTTTTACCAGTTATGAAAACTATGAATCCACATACTAAAGATATTTCACACAATGGCAGACATACTATATTAGTTAAAGGCATAGCAATGCTAACCTCATCGAAGAATATTAAGCATACAGGCATTACACATAGGGTAGTAATCATAGTAGATAGTATACTCTTCACAAAGTTTGGTAGATTTAAGTCTTGGGTAAGGTATGGTGATAGTACTCCTATACCATAGACTCCCACAACCGACAGCAAGAACGATACGTTACCTATTAAATAGGGTTGTAAGCATAGCATCGCCATAGATGTAATACATAGCGTATTAAGTGTATCAGGCTTTCTATATAACAACATCGCCATATTAGATATGCTCAACATGATAAACGTTCTAACCGCAGATATTGGAAAGTCTACTACGGTTAAGAACATCAACATGAACAGTTCGTACACTATGAACTTTATACTTTTAGGTAGAGCTAAATCTTTCTTTTCAAAATACTCTAAGAAGAACTTTAATACAGAAGTTAAGATAGCTAAATGTAATCCCGACACTGCTATTAAACTACCTATACCACTACGAATTAATGAACTTTTATCTGTCTTAGAAAGGTCAGACTTATCTCCAAATAGCATTGCACTCATTAAAGATGCTCCACTCTTGGACATATTTAACTTAAACGTTCCTAATATCCTTTCACGATAGTTTTGTAAACTTCTTATCACATTACATACTACATCATCATCTACATGGAAGATTTCTAAGCTATGAACATCATCTCCTTGAATGTATACTCCCTTAGAGTTGTAGTAACTTTTGCTATCGAAAAGATAGTCGCTAGTAAAATCTTCGGCAGTACATTCCAAATAGATATTATCTCCATATTGACAGTCTACAGACTCCATATATAGTGATATCTTTGCTTTAACCTTACCATCTATAAGACCATCTAGTATGTAAGATGACATATCGCTTGAATAGTCATCTATTTGGACTACCTTTCCCGTAAACACTATGTCACTACCGTAGTATTTTTTAAGATATTCTACCTTAGTAACCATGTAGTTAGAAAACATTAAGAATCCTATAATAAATGAAGTTTCACATAGTATGGATTGTTTTACGCCTAACTTAAACACCAATATAAGCGTGGCAGTAATCACAAAAGATGATAATATTCCAATATATGTATAGTTAGTATCGTGTAGTGTGTAACTAGCTATAAATCCTACTATATAGGGTATAGCCACATACAAGGATTTTCTAGTCATATTAGATTATTCAATAGACCAACCCATCTTAGTACCAGCTAACAGGTGAAAGTGTAGATGCTTTACAGTTTGACCCACATCATCACCACAGTTAGTTATAATTCTGTAACTTTCAATACCGTTATCCTTAGTAAGTTTAGATACAACCTCAAAGATGTATGCAACTATACTAGAGTTTTCCGAAGTAACATCTTGAACGCTAGTTAGGTGATGTTTTGGGATTATTAACCAATGTATAGGTGCAATAGGGTTGATATCCTTAAATACTAGTACCTTATCATCTTCATAGATTTTAGTACTTGGAATTTCACCATTGATAATCTTACAAAATAGACAATCCATAAGAAAAGACCTCCTAATATATATTTTTTTAATATAGGGAACGCCAAATATTAAGAATGGCGTTCCTATGAACTATTACTTAATCATAGATTTAACTATATTTTCAAGTTCAGCGATAGCACTTGTGACCTTAGAGAAATCACCAACACCAGCACGAGCAGTATCTGGACGACCGCCACCCTTACCGCCAGTCAATTCAGCGATAGCTTTAACTATCTTACCAGCGTTCATGCCTTTAGATATAGCATCTTTACCACATACTACGCATATAGTACCCTTGCCTTCAAACTCACCTACGAAAGCACCCACTACATTAGAGTACTTATCTTTAGCCTTGTCACCCATTTGAAGTAATACATCTGGCTTAGTATTTTGGAACACTCCACTAACTACGTTGATACCATCTATATCACTAACGTTGTCAAATATGTTATTAGACTTCATATCAGCAATCTGTTGATTTAGACTTTCTATAGTCTTTTCGAGTTCCTTGCTATCGGCAACCATCTGATTACACTTGTTAGCGAGTTCATTAACGTTGGCAATCTTTAAAGCGTGTGCAGACTTTTCAACTAAGGCATTCATATTATATATATACTCAAGTACACCCTTACCAGTTACAGCCTCTATACGTCTAACACCCGACGCTACTGAACTTTCAGAAACTATCTTAAATAGACCAATCTTAGAAGTATTATCGATATGAGTACCTCCACAGAACTCAGTAGAGAAGTCACCGACCTTAACTACCCTAACGATATTGCCATACTTTTCACCGAATAGAGCCATAGCTCCTAACTTCTTAGCTTCTTCAATAGGCATTTCAGTCATAGTAACTTCAAGCGAAGATAGAATCTTTTCATTTACCATATCTTCAACCTTTTTAAGTTCTTCAGTAGTCATAGCCGAAAAGTGAGAGAAATCGAAACGGCAATAGTTTTCATTTACTAATTGTCCTGCTTGATGTACGTGTTCACCGAGAACAGCTCTTAAACTAGCTTGTAAAATGTGTGCAGTAGTATGATTCCTCATAATAGACTTTCTACGTTCAACGTCTATCTCAGCAGATACTACATCGCCAACGTTGATATCATTGTTATACACTGTACCAAAATGTAAGTAGTGACCATCTTCATTCTTAGTAGTATCAGTAACTTCAATGCCCGTTATGAAACCAGTATCGCCAACTTGACCACCACTTTCAGCATAGAATGGAGTCTTATCCAAAATAATAGTAACATCTTCACCAGCAGTAGCAGTTTGAACGCTTTCGCCATCTTTATAGATAGCTAAGATTTTACTATCATTAGATTTCATACTTGTGTAGCCAGTAAATATAGTCTTAGGGACATCAACCTTAATTTCATTACTTGCCCATGATGACTTTGCTTTAGCATTGTGGTCAGCTCTAGCACGGTCTTTCTGTTCTTTAATGCATTCATTGTACTTAGTTCTATCTACTGTGATGCCTTTTTCTTCAACGATTTCAACGGTTAAGTCTATAGGGAAACCGTAGGTATCAGATAGCTTAAAAGCATCTTCACCCGATAGAACCTTATCGTTACCGATGTTTTCTATCATATCAGCAAGTAATTCCATACCCTTATCTATAGTTTTAGCGAACTGTTCTTCTTCAACCTTTATAATCTTCTTGATGTAGTCACGTTTTTCATCAAGTTCAGGGTAAGCACATTTATTTTCATCTATAACAGTATCGCAAACCTTATATAGGAAAGGTTCGTTAATGCCTATTAATCTGCCATGACGACACGCACGACGTAGTAAACGTCTAAGGACGTAACCTCTGCCCACATTAGATGGTAATATACCATCACCAACCATAAAGGTAGTACTTCTAATGTGGTCAGTTATTACTCTTAAAGATACATCAATCTTATCGTTTTCCTTGTAGGTAACACCTGCAATCTTTGAGATGTGTTTCATAATATTTTGAACGGTATCCACCTCAAAAAGATTATCTACACCCTGCATAACACACGCTAGACGTTCCAAACCCATACCAGTATCTATGTTTTTATTTTTCATCTCAGTATAAGTACCCTTACCGTCGCTGTCGAACTGACTAAATACTAAGTTCCAAACTTCAACGTATCGGTCACACTCACAGCCTACATGACAGTCTGGTTTACCGCAACCCTTATCAGAGCCTCTATCGAAGTAGATTTCTGAACATGGACCACAAGGGCCAGAACCATGTTCCCAAAAGTTATCTTCTTTGCCGAGTCTAACCACATGGTCAAGAGCTACACCTTTACGTTGAGTCCAAATGTTGTAAGCCTCATCATCGTCTTGATATACTGAAACATGAAGTTTATCCTTAGGCATCTCAAGGACTTCAGTAAAAAATTCCCAAGCCCAATCTATAGCTTCATTTTTAAAGTAATCACCAAAGGAGAAATTACCGAGCATTTCAAAGTAAGTGCCATGACGTGCAGTGTGACCAACGTTCTCGATATCTGGAGTACGAATACACTTTTGGCACGTAGTAACTCTCTTATTAGGAGGCACTGCTTGACCTAAAAAGAACTTCTTTAAAGGTGCCATTCCTGAATTTATCAACAGTAGACTATTATCATTTTGAGGTACTAAGGAAGAACTAGCCATTCTAGTATGACCTTTACTTTCAAAGAAACTTAGATATTTTTCTCTAAGGGTATTTAATCCAAGCCATTTCATAATATAAATAACTCCTTTTATATGATAGATTTTCTATTTAGATTAAAGACATCTACGTTCTTAAGAGTAAACTGCTCTTGTAGATGTACCATAGCATCTTTAAAGCCATCGCCCGAATCTACTATAGTATTCTTTTCATTCTCAGATATTGGCATAGCGTACAACCATGTTAGTATGTTGTCATCGTCGAGGTTTATAGTACCAAGAGATTCTTTCCAAAATAGGGGTGGTGTAGTAAGTAGTATATGTTTCATATCCGAGTTAGGTAGTAGTTCATCTAAAACGTGGTTATATATAACACCATACGCACAGGTTAGATTTTTCTCTACAATGTTCTTATATAATGTAGCCATAATCTTACCTAAAGTATCACCTAGCTCATTGGTAGAAAGTCCAAGAAGCTCAACCCTAACGTTCTTTCCATTGGATTGAAACTTACCTTTCTGATTGACCAATCCTAAAGTAAGGCAAGTCAAATAGTTTTGTGCAGGACTATCTTTACAGAATAGAATATCTGTACTAGAATCTTCTGTCTTAAAGTAGCTAAAAGGCTTTTGATTTCCGCCTACAGTTTTAGAAACCCTATCGAACATTAATCTTTCAAAGTCGTTTAACAAGAGAAAACCTCCTTAATAAAGTGTGTATTAGAATAGATTAGCCCCGTTCAGTACGGAACGAGGCTCTAAGAATATGCATTGCTAAGTCCCTGCGTATTCTATAACATTATATATCAAAATGTACCTTTTGTCAAGATATTTTGACCATTTTTGAATCCTATTTTTTTCACTCATTTTAGAAAAAAGTTCAAAAAACCCCTTGATTTTTTTGTGCAGTTATGATATAATGTAAACATAATATTTTAATGTAATTGTGAAATATCACAACTGCGTTATAAGGGAGGAATTCTTTTGAAAACTACAATTACAGCTAAAAAAATGCAGATACCACAATCCTTTGGAGAGTATTCTGAAAAAAAGATTAATGCTAAACTAGATAAGTTCTTCGGTGATGAGGCTGATGCTAAGATAATAATAGCAGAACATAAAAACCAAATCATAATTGAACTTACTGTACGCTATAATGGTATAATCTATCGTGCAGAACAGACCGCTATAGATAAGGAAGATGCCCTTGATGCTTGCATCGACAAGATTGTACGTCAGATTCGCAAGAATAAGACTAAGATAGAAAAACGCTTGAAAGAAAGTGCTTTTAAGGAAACTATCGCTGAACCTATTGAGGACGAACAGATTAACTATGATGTAGTTAAACATAAAACTTTCGTTCTTCGTCCTATGGACGTAGAAGAGGCTATCTTACAGATGAATATGCTTGGACACAACTTCTTTGTGTTCTTAAATGCAGAAACTGGCTCTACTAACGTAGTATACAAGCGTGATGAGGGTAACTATTCAGTGCTTGAACCTACTATTGAATAATCTTTGGTTAGTGTATTAATCGAGTAAAAATCCCACTACCTTTATAGGTGGTGGGATAAGTTGTTAGATACGCATATATTAATTAGAAATATATCGCCATAGTTTGTTAGCCCATTCTTCTCCTGCGTAGTCTATTCCTATGCGTTTAGCGGTAACTATGTTAGGCTTATAGCCGTCATTTTCTATCCAAACTTTAGAGTTATTGTATATGGTTTGTCCATTAAAAGATTTATCTATCTGTAGATACTTAGTAAGCTTAGCAGGTCCAGTAAGATTTTCACCTGCTCTAATTAACACTCCCTGAGGCTGTTCTACTTCACCCGTAATTATATTCATTAGATAGTGTATACCATAGCACATATAAACGTAGATTAACCCACTCTCTCGATATAACATAATACTTCGTGGAGTCTTACCAAACCTAGCATGACAAGATTTATCTTCTTCACCTCGATATACTTCAGTTTCAGTTATTCGTACTCTTAGGATAGCATTATCATCTAACTTTCTAACTAACACTTTGCCTATTAGGTCTGGAGCTACCTCTAGGGCATCACGATGAAAAAAATTAGCATTTAGAATCATATAGCATAATACCTCTTATCTTATATATATATACCCTCAACTAAGCTATCTTCTGAAATTGCCAACACCTTTAACCCATCTCCTAGAGTCTTTACTGCTTGATGTACATTGAGTTTGGATTTTTGTATAGTTTCAAAAAGGGGAGGAGTATCTTCGATTAATTCTACCATATGAACTGTAAGAAGTCAACATATTAGATATCCATATGAGAAAAATGTAACAAAAAACTCTTGACATTTTGAAAATTTTAGTATATAATAATATATAGATAAAGAACTTATAGCAGTGGTGGACGGAGAAAATCGGTATCCCCACTGATACAAAGTTAATGTATACACATCGCACTCCGATAATATGCCGAGCGTGTATTAAAATGCTATAATCTTCTTCATAATATAAACCTCTTGTGAACCGTCTTATGCGTATAAGACGGTTCTTTTTAGTAAAAATTAGGAACGATTTACTGTCACGTTCCTAATTTGAAATAATCAACTATTTTAAGCTTTCAAAAGATTGTTTTAGGTCATTAATAATATCGTTGACGTTTTCAAGACCTACAGAGAGTCTAATTAAACCAGGGTTTACTCCAGCAGATATTAACTGTTCATCTGTAAGTTGTCTATGGGTTGCAGATGCTGGGTGTAGGACGCAAGTTCTAATATCGGCAACGTGAACCTCATTAGATGCTAACTTTAAGCCATTCATAAACCTAACGGCTACATCTCTACCACCTTGGATAGTAAAAGTAATAACTCCACTACCACCCTTTAGATATTTGTCTGCTAACTGTCTTTGAACGCCTGTAAACTTAGTAGGGTATTTAATATCACTAACTATATCCACGGTTTCAAGATAGTCTGCCACTTTAGATGCATTCTCACAGTACTGTTTCATTCTAACTGGTAGAGTTTCTAAACCTAAGTTTAATAGAAAAGCTGAATGTGCTGCTGGGTAGCAACCGAAATCTCTCATAAGTTGCATTCTTGCCTTTATTATATATGCCATATTTCCAAAAGCCTCGGTATATACCACTCCATGATAGCTTTCATCAGGTTCAGTAAACTCAGGGAACTTTCCACTCTTAGTCCAATCGAAGTTACCACTATCTACAATAACTCCACCACCTTGAACTGCATGACCGTCCATATACTTAGTAGTAGAGTGGGTAACTATATCTGCACCGAACTCTATAGGTCTACATAGTATTGGAGTAGGGAAGGTGTTATCTATTATTAGTGGAACGTTGTTAGCATGAGCAACCTTTGCAAACTTTTCGATATCGAACACTTCAATAGCTGGGTTAGCTAAAGTTTCTCCAAACACTGCTTTAGTATTAGGTTTAAAAGCTTTATGTATAGTATCTTCATCGGCACTAGCATCTACGAAGATACATTCAATACCTAGTTTCTTTAGAGTTACTGCAAATAGATTCACAGTACCACCATATATAGTTCCAGTGGATATAAAACTATCACCAGCGTTACAAAGGTTCAATATAGCTAAAAGGTTTGCAGATTGTCCACTAGAGGTACACATAGCACCTACACCACATTCAAGGTCAGCTATCTTTTTTTCTACTGCATCTACGGTAGGATTAGCAAACCTTGAATACATATATTCAGTAGGCATATCAAAAAGTTGAGCGATATGCTCGGTGCTATCGAAAGTATATGTAGTACTTTGAACTATAGGTAACACTCTAGGTTCGCCATTCTTTGGGGTATATCCAGAATGTAAGCATTTAGTTTCTAATTCCATAAAAATGTCCTCCATAATCTTTTTGATTAGTAATATCTATATTATAGCATGGTTTAGTGGGCATTTCAAGTAAATATCTAAAAAAGATTATGTTTGTGTATAGGGAAATTTTTTAATATTTTCATGGATTTTTTTCAATTTGCTATTGACAAGTTAAAATATTAGTGCTATAATTAAACATACCAATCCTATAAAAAAAGTATGATTTAATTTGAAAGGCAGTTGAACATATTAAATGAACAGTAATATAGATAATCATGGGCATGAACACCTACATAACCATAGAGCTTTAATTGGTTTCGATGAGCATGGTATTCCAAAGGTTATAGTTCCTGCAGATACTCATACTCATGTTGATAAAGACGGAAACGTTATTGAACACTCTCATGAGTTTACCGCAGACTATATGAAAGCTGTTTCAGATTACAGAAAAACTTTCCCATCTAAGCAAGAGGTACTAGAGAATACTCCTGACCCTGCCGTTAAACAGATGATTCTTCACATGGAACAACTAGGCATAGATACTACTTTTGACAGGTTCGACAAACAGAAACCTCAATGTGCTTTTGGTCTATCGGGAGTCTGTTGTAAGATTTGCAACATGGGTCCTTGTAAGATTACTCCAAAGAGTCCTAGAGGTATCTGTGGTGCTGATGCAGACTTAATAGTCGCTAGGAATCTTTTAAGAAGCGTAGCCGCTGGGGTTGCTCAACATGGTATGCACGCTAGGGAAGTGGTACTATCTTTGAAGTGGGCAGCCGAAGGTAAACTAGATATTCCAATAGTGGGTGATTATAAGATTAAGAGTATGGCTAAGGCTTTTGGAATCCCTACTGAACATAGACAGTTAAAGAATATCGCTATAGATTTAGCTAACGTTCTATTAGAAGACCTATCTAGGACTGAACCTAATGAATATAAGACTATTAAAGCTTGTGCACCATCTGAAAGACAAGAGGTTTGGAAAAAACTCGATATTCTTCCCATTAGTGCATACCATGAAGTATTTGAGGCTTACCATAAATCTGGTTGTGCTACCGATGGTGATTGGCAAAGCATTATGCAACAGTTTTTACGTTGTGGATTAACCTTCACATTTACAGGTGTAGTTGCATCGGCAATTGCCACGGATAGTCTTTTTGGTGTTGGCGATAGAGTTACATCTAAGGTAAACATAGGAGCTTTAAAGAAAGGTTACGTAAACATTGCAGTACATGGGCATCTGCCAACATTAGTTAGTCAAATAGTAAAGACTGGCTACAGTGAGAAGTTTCAAAGTATGGCTAAGTCTGTAGGAGCAAAAGGCATACAGTTCTATGGTATATGTTGTAGTGGACTATCTGCTATGTATAGGTACGCTGGAGTCATTCCGTTATCCAATGCGGTAACGGCTGAGTTAGTCCTAGGCACTGGTGCTTTAGACCTATGGGTTGCAGATGTTCAAGATGTCTTTCCTGCTATAATGGACGTTGCTAAGTGCTATAAAACTACAGTAGTCACAACTAGTGACTCCGCTAGACTCCCAGGTGCTGAACATTATGCATATGACCATCACCATTCTAATATTGGAGAAACTCAAGCACTTGCAGAAAAGATAGTTACTAGAGCTATCGAGAGTTTTCAAGCTAGACAAGGAATCCCAGTATTCATTCCACCTTACGAAGTAGAGGCTGAAACGGGATTTTCTGTTGAGTATGTGCATAAGCATTATGGTAGCATGAAACCTCTAGCAGAGGCTATTAAAAGTGGTAAAATACTTGGCATTGTAAACATGGTAGGCTGTAACAATCCAAAGGTAGTATACGAAAGAGCAATAGTAGACGTTGCAGACGTCTTAATTAAAAATAACGTTTTAATACTAACCAATGGTTGTGCATCGTTCCCACTTATGAAACTAGGGTACTGTAATACTTCTATATACAATAAGACTGGTGACAGCTTAAAAGAATTCCTATTGTATGGAGAACTACCTCCAGTATGGCACGTTGGCGAATGTATAGACAATACACGCTCTTCGGGAATCTTTAGTGGTATCGCTCAAGAGTTAGGTAAGAACATCTATGAGTTACCATTCGGATTCAGTTCACCAGAATGGGGTAATGAGAAAGGCATCGGTGCTGCATTGGGATTCAGATTGATGGGTGTTACTTCATATCACTGTGTAGAGGCTCAGATACATGGTTCAGAAAAGGTTATAAAGTTCTTAAAAGAAGATACTAAGTCTATGTTAGGCTCATCGATGGTTGTAGATACTAATCCTACATCTTTAGGCGAAAAGATAGTTCAGGACTTTAAAACTAAGAGAAAAGCACTCGGTTGGATAAATCCATAGAGTTTATAACATAAGAAAGAGGGTTTATACTATGAAGTTTAATAGATTAATATCGGTAGTAATATCAATGGTATTGTTCGGTTCAATGGTAGGCTGTAGTAGTAGCTCCACCGACACAGATGATACATCGACGGATAGCGGAAAGACCATCGTAACCATTGGATATTTGCCAATTACTCATGCATTGGCTGTGTTCGAGGAAAAAGAACTCTTAGAACAAGAAGGCAGTGACATAGATATTAAGTTAGAAAAGTTTAGTGCATGGTCAGATTTAACCGATGCTTTAAATACTGGCAGAATAGATGGTGCATCTGTTTTAATAGAGTTGGCTATGAGTGCAAAGAGTCAAGGTATAGATTTAAAGGCAGTTGCATTAGGTCACAAAGATGGTAATGTAATAGTAGTATCTAACGATATTCAAAGCGTTGCCGACCTAAAAGGTAAGACCTTTGCAATACCTCACACACAGTCCTCACATAACATTCTGTTAAACGATATGTTATCTAAGGAAGGTCTAACCATAGACGATATAAACATTACACAGCTATCTCCTTCAGAAATGCCATCTTCACTAGCTAGTGGAGCTATCGCTGGATACTGCGTTGCTGAACCCTTTGGAGCACAAGCAGTTAGTCAAGGCATTGGCAGAGTGCTATACTACTCAGAAGACCTTTGGGAAAACTCTCTGTGTTGTGGATTGGTTTTCAACGGTGAGTACCTAGAGGAACATCAAGATATAGTAGATACCATCATAGATAAGTATATGGAAGCAGGTAACTCATTAGACGATGCTACTGCTAAGAACATAGCATCGGAATATTTAGGTCAAACCGATGACGTTTTAGACGTTTCTCTACAATGGATAGACTATAACGACCTAACCATATCTCAAGAGGACTACAATCTGCTATGCGATAAGGTAATATCCTATGGAATCTTAGAGAATCCACCAACCTATGAGGAGTTTGTCTATGCAAAAGATTAAAAAGTTATGGCATATAGTAGTATCTTTTGGAGTACTTATTATAATATGGCAACTAGTGGCAACCTTTGGTGGATTCAATTCTGTACTGTTTCCAACGCCTATTAAGGTGGCTACAGCATTTCAAGAGTTGTTCACCAGTGGATTAAAAGGCAGTACTTCCGATGCTACTTTGATATCACATTTAGTAGCAAGCCTATATAGGTTTGCAATAGGATACTTTAGTTCAGTGATAGTAGCTGTATTCTTAGGATTAATCTTTGGTTGGTTCAATAAGGTATACGCATACATAGACCCAATAGTTCAACTGTTAAGACCTATTGCACCAATAGCATGGTCACCCTTTGTAGTGCTATGGTTCGGTATTGGAGATATTCCTGCTATAGCAATAATCTTCATTGCAGGATTTTTTCCCGTACTACTATCTACAATTACTGCAGTTAGAAACATAGACCCCATATACTTAAAGGTTGCAAGAAACTTTGGACTATCTCAATTTGCAACCCTTACTAAGATAGTTTTCCCTGCAATCTTTCCACAGATAGCATCTAGCTTACACCTAGCGTTGAGTACATCTTGGATATTCTTAGTATCTGGTGAGATGGTAGGCTCACAATCTGGATTGGGATTTTTAATCATGGATACTAAGAACTGTATCCGTTCAGACGCTCTACTTGCTACCATGATTACCATAGGTGTAGTAGGCTTACTATTAGACAGATTAATAGGTTTAGTCGAAAATTTGGTGGCTAAAAAGTGGGGTTTTGGTGTAACTAAGTACATCAATAAAGATTAGTTTAAGGTGGTGTTAATATGTACATAGAAGTTAAAGATGTATCTGTAAACTATGACAACAATTTTCAAGCCTTAAACCATGTATCGTTATCCATAGAAAAAGGGGAGTTTATATGTCTACTAGGGCCATCGGGTTGTGGAAAGACTACTCTTTTAAATTCTATTGCAGGCTTTGAAAAGGTCACTGAGGGTGAGATAACTATCGATGGGAAAAAAGTTACTAAACCCGTCATAGATAACATAACCATATTTCAAAACTACGGGCTACTTCCTTGGCGAACCGTACAGAAGAACATAGAATTCGGTTTGGAAATTAAAAAAATTCCTAAGGAACAACGCAAAGATATAGCAAAAAAATATATAGATATGGTAGGACTATCGAAGTTTATCAATAGTAGACCACATCAACTATCGGGAGGTATGCAACAGAGAGTAGCTATTGCTAGAGCGTTAGCTATCAACCCCGATATAATATTTATGGACGAGCCTCTAGGTGCTTTAGATGCTATTACTAGAATGAAACTTCAAGACGATATCTTAAAGCTATCTAAGAGCGAAAAAAAGACCATAATATTCGTAACTCATGACATTGAAGAGGCTGTATTCTTAGCAGATAGAATAGTAATAATGACGCCTAACCCTGGAAAGATTAAAAGCATAGTGAACATGACTATTCCTCACACTAGGGACAGAACTTCAGAGAACTTTCTATACGCTAGGGATAAAATCTTTGAGATATTTAATATGAAATCTGAACACAAACCAGCACCAGAATACTTTATCTAGTGTTGGAAAAAGATATATACATATGGAGGTTATTTTATATGGCTTGTTTTTTAATTCCTACTGCCGAGGCAATAGCAACAACTATAGCAACTAAAATTATTGAAAAAGGTGAGAAAGGGAATGCTAAAGAATCGCAATTGCATATTAGCAATAAGTTAAGATGGTTATCTAATATGTTGTGGGGAGGTTCAATTCTATTAGCCTTTGAACACGTTTGGCATGGTGAAGTAACTCCATGGTTTCCATTCCTAAGTGCTATGAGCAACTCCGAAGATACCGCTAGTATGCTCCATGAAATGAGTACGGTAGGAGTATCTATGGCACTGGTAGTTACCGCCGTTTGGATAGCTATGGTATTAGTATCAAACTCTATGGAAAGAAAATCTAAACATATAGCACAACGTAACGATTAAATAGGAGGGTGCTTTTTATGACTCTATTAATAACCATACTAGCTAGTGTAATATCGACCATATTATGGTATAAGAATCTTCCTAACGATACTATGAAGTTAGGTACGTTGACCTTAATCTATTGGGGAGCATCTTTAATGTGGCTAGTAGATGCTATTGCTGAGTACGTTGAACTTCAAAGTGAGTTCTTTACTCCAACCTTAAATGATATGTTAAATGATGCTTTCTTAGGAATATCTGTAGTAGTACTAGGTTTAATAATATGGCTAACCGTATTAATACTTAAAGACCCACAAGGCAAGATTATATCTGCACTTGTACGCACAGATAAGAATAGAGAATAAAACTATAATAGATAGAATTTGTAGAGGATTAATATCCTCTACTTTTCTATTTATTAACTATTCTTTTAGCATTATAACATATACTTATCTAAAAAGGGGATATCTTTTGCCTTAAAAGAGGTATCTTTTAGATAGTTTAGAGGGCTATCTTTTAAAGGAGCAAAGCTAATAGAGTACGCACATAGGCATTGATACCTTTCTTGATATCTTCGGTTTATATCCACGTTGCCATACTTATTATCGCCTAGTAGGGCACAACCAATATGTGCAAGATGTGCTCTAATTTGATGCGTTCTACCTGTGATGAGTTCCACTTCCACTAGATACAGACCATCTTTAGGCTTTAAAACTTTATACCTAGTGATAATCTTTTTAAAGTTAGGCGTAGGAACATCTACAATCTTTACTAAGTTAGACTTACTATCTTTTTGATGGTAGGCTATCAAAGTATCTTGATTTTTAGGTGGTTTAGATACCACTATACATAGATACTTTTTATGCACTTGACTATCTTTAATCATCTGATTGATACATCTCAGTGTTTGAGAGTTCTTTGCACATATTACCAATCCACAAGTATTTCTATCTATACGGTTACATAGTGCTGGTGCAAATGAGTTCTCCATATTAGGATTGTATTCATGTTTTTCAATTAAATACTTTTTAATCCTATTGATTAAAGTATCTTGAGAGTTTTCGTTATCGGTATGTACTACCAACCCTATAGGTTTATCTACTATTAATAGGTTATTATCTTCAAACACTATCGATATTTTTGAGTCGACTTTCTGTAAATCCAAAGTCCTAGAGGCATCATCTTTAAAGAAGTCATCGTTAATATACATGGTTACAATATCACCAAGTTGTAAACGTTGCGATACTTCGCAACGTTTACCGTTTACTTTTATATTCTTAGTACGAATGAACTTGTACATCATAGACTTAGGTAGATTCTTACAAGTCTTTAAGATAAATTTATCTACACGCTGATTAGAATCATTTTGATTAACTGTGAACTGTTTCATTATCGTTTAAAATATCCTCTATTCTGTTAATTTCGTCTTGAGTGAAGTTAGTATTCTTAACGGCTTGGACGTTGTCTAAAATCTGTTGAGGTTTACTAGCACCTACTAATACAGAAGTAATCTTTCCATTGCGTAGTATCCAAGATACTGCAAGTTGAGAAAGTTTTTGACCTCTTTCCTTAGCGATTTCATTTAACTTTATAATCTGTATACGTCTTTTATCGGTAAGTTGTTCTTCTAGCCAAGAGTTTCCCTTACCTATCCTAGAATCTTTTGGTATACCATGTAGATATCTATCGGTAAGCATACCTTGTGCAAGAGGTGAGTAGACTATTAAACCAAAGCCTTGTTCTATTGCAAAGTCATCAAGACCGTCATCTTCAATCCAGCGATTGAACATAGAGTATGATGGTTGATTGATTACGAATGGAGTCTTTAGCTCTTTGAAGATTTCTAACATTTTAGCAGTATTTCTCTTATTGTAATTAGATATTCCTACATATAAAGCCTTACCTTGTTTAACAATATGGTCTAAGGCTAAAGCAGTTTCCTCAAGAGGTGTTTCTGGGTCATATACATGATGATAGAATATATCTACATAGTCAACACCAATACGTTTTAGGCTTTGGTCTAAGCTAGATATTAAATACTTCCTAGAGCCATGCTTATCGCCATAAGGCCCAGCCCACATATCATAGCCTGCCTTAGTAGATATACATAGTTCATCACGGTAGGGACGTAGACCTTTATCTAATACCTTACCAAAGTTTTCTTCAGCAGAGCCACCGCCGTAGTTGTTAGCCATATCAAAATGGACAATTCCGTTATCGAAAGCAGTGTATATCATGCTTTGAATGTTATTAAAATCATCGTTTGAACTAAAGTTATGCCATAACCCTAAAGATACGGCAGAAAGTTTTAATCCAGACTTTCCACAACGATTATAAGGCATATCATTGTACCTATTTGGATTCGCACTATACATAAAAAAATCTCCTTGTAATATATTAACTATGGGCAAAAAATATTATTTAATAGTAGTATGCCCGTATCTGTCTTAAAAATTTTAGATTTAATGTTTTTTATACCATCTGTAGAGCAACTATCTTCAAAGAGGTTTACTAAAAAATCTGCTTCTACTAGGATTTGATAGTCTAAGCCTTGAATATTATCATATGTGTGATGATGTCCCACAAGATAGCAAACTCTATCAATAACTGATTCTTCAAAGTTAAGACTTTCTAAAAGTTTTCTAGCCTCAGGTACACCTTCAATCTCTTGATATTTTCCTGCACTGCTGTTATACTTTATCTCACTGTTTTTAATACCTATATCATGAACTATAGATGCAACCTCTAGGGTAAAAAGTTCCTGCCTAGATAGGTTTTCTAATTCACCGATACATTTAGCATAGGAATGAACTTTTATATAGTGATTGATTCTTTTCATATCACCTTTGAAGTAGTCTGTCATAGCAATCTTTAATCTTTCAATTTCCAACATATAAGATTCACCTCTAAAAATG
>JAJQGV010000103.1 GCA_021200215.1 Ruminococcus sp.
ATCTGAAAGAGATACTGCTACTAACAACAAAAATGATTTACAGTTTGATATTATCAATTTAAAAGAACAGTTCCGCATGAATAATCAGAATAAGCAGTGCTTTGAAAACTATCTTTCCGAAAATGAGATATTTATTTCTAACAGAGAAAAACTTTCCAAAACTGAAACAGATATAAATATTAATGACGAAAGATTAAGAAAAACTGAATCAGATATTACCGAAATTAATGCCGAAAAAAGCAATAACATTGAGAATATACGCAGTAAAGAGGAAACTATTTCAAATACAAAAAGAAAACTTTCCAAACTTGATAACAATACTATTGGAAATATGCTCAAAATTTCTATCGAGCAAATGGAAGCTGAATATGAGAGTATCTTAAATGACAAGGCTCAAAGTCGAAAAGCAATAGAAAGTGCTATTGAGGAATATGAAGAAACTGCTACAGATAGATTAAAAGAACTCAACAAGCTTAATGTCAACAGTGAAGAGTATGAAAAGATTCTCTACAACGAAAGAATTTTTGAGATGGCTGAAAAGAATAAAGATGAAAAAGAAGCAGAACTTTCAAAGGCAAATAATAAATATACAACTCTTGAAAAAGAACTTATCATATATGATGAAAGATTTAAAGCGACAGAAAAGAATCTTAAAGATAATGACTATAACAATCCTCTTGAAATGAGCAAGATAAAGAAAAATTTCAATGAACGCAAAAAGCTCCTTGAAAATAGGGAAAAAATTATAGTCGAAAAAATAAATAACAATGAAAAATTTTCGCAGAAATGCAGAAACAAATACAATCAGTTGTATCATAGTTGCGATAATCTTAAAAAGAAACACTCTTTTTTTACAGACAACATCGATGAGATAAATCCAACGGAATTGATAGATACACTGAATAATCATAAGAGGAAAACTGACAAAATATACAAAAAACTTCAGAGTACCTACAATAAAGTACGCTCAGACTATTCTAATTGTGAGTACGAAGTAATTACGTCTTTTATTTCAAATATGACCCCCGAAAATGCCGACAGCTTTGAACATACTTTTCCTATTTACGAACGTGTAAAGGATTGCTGTAAATATCTACAAGATGAGTTGAATTTAGCAAAACATAATCTTGAAAACATAGAAAATCAGAAGAGTATCTTTATTAGACAGGCTCTTGAACAAGGTAAGAAAATTTTTAGTGAAGTCCGTGATATGTCAAACCTCTCAAGAGTTAAACTTGATGGAAAAAATCGACAGACCCTTTTTATAGATATTCCCGAAAAGCCAGACCCTGAATGTGAAAATGCAATGCGTATTGCACTTCAGAACTTTTTAATAAGTCTACGTGAGGAAAATTTTGATGCTGTTAATAATAAACAACTTCTCCGCAAGAAAATTGAAAAAACTTTTTCCAACCGTGAACTTCTCAACATTGTTATCGGAAAAAGACATATTCCCGTTAAGCTTTATACTGTCGATGCTACTAACGGAATTGGAAGTCTACGAAAATGGGAAGATGTTATCGTTCAAAATTCAGGTGCACAGATGTTTATTTCAGCATTTGCTTTTATCTCCACGTTAATAGATTATGAACGTCATAGAATTTCAGAATCAAACGGTTCAAATGAAACTTTTTCCAAAGTATTTATAATTGATAATCCTTTTGGAAAAACTTCTTCAAAAACGTTTCTTGATGCTATGATTGCAGTTTCAAAGAAGTTTAAATGCCAGCTTATCTGCCTTTCAGATTTAAATCAAAGCTCGATTACCAATCAATTCAACGTTATCTATCAACTTGCATTAAAGACTCCACTTTACAGCAATAAATCTTATCTTAAAATCGAGAAACCTATCATCAGTGGAGATGTTAGCAAAAACAGTCGCCTAGAGCATATCTCTATGAAAACAGAACAGATGACGTTGTTTTAATGTGTTCTACGTTCCATAATTGTATATATTGCATATATTGATTTCATTTTTTTATGCAATATGACCATTGACAAAATACTAACTTGTAGAGTATAATATATTATAGTTTTAGTTTAAATGTATGTACGTCGCACTCAGATAATATGTCGGGTGTGAATTGAAATAATATAATTAAACCTTTGAGCAGAGATAGTAGATTAAGCATTTCACTTACAGAGAGTTAGCGGTTGGTGTAAGCTAATAGGAAATCTTTTTTGAATGGTTCTGTGAGGGCAGTCCGAACATGGTTTTTAATCATAAGTAGTAACTGACGGGAACTCAACCCGTTATCAATAGAGTGTGCATGGTTGTGCATAAAAGAGTGGTTATATGTTTAATACATATAGCAATTTGGGTGGTATCGCAGAAGTTACATTTTATTGCTTTTGTCCCATGTTTTTGGGATAAAAGCTTTTTTATTTATATGGAAAATTTTTATATCATGGAGGGTGATTATATATCATGATTAAGCCAGATTATAGCTTAATAGATAGAATTTCTAAAGATTATACTATCATTCCAGTGTGTAGGGAAATCTATGCAGATGTTATTACACCTATCACACTTTTAAGAAAGATTGCTAATAAGTATGATAAGTATTTCTTATTAGAAAGTGTAGAACAAGGTACTCAATGGGGTAGGTATAGTTTCCTAGGATTTAATCCAATAGTTAGAGTTACTTGTAAAAATCATGTAGTTACCATTGAAAAAGATGGTGAAAAAACTATCAGTGAACTTGAACCTTATGATACACTTAGGGATATCATGTCACAGTATAAAGCTCCCAAACTTAAAGATATGCCTACCTTTACTGGTGGTCTTGTCGGATACTTCTCATACGCTATGATTGGCTATGCTGAACCTATTCTAAATCTAAAGGAAAGTGATTTCAACGACTATGATTTAATGCTCTTTGATAAGGTTATAGCATATGACCATCTAAAACAGAAAATCTGTATAGTAGTAAATATGTCTACTGATAATGTGGATAAGAATTATGAAAAGGCTCTTACAGATATTAGAGAACTTGAAAAATTAATAACTGATATGCCTACAGGTAATTTCCCAGTAATTACTAAGCCTAAGTTTACTTGTAGTGTATCTAAAGAAGCCTACTGCAAGAAGATTGAAAAAACTAAACAGTATATCATTGATGGTGATATATTTCAGGCAGTAATATCAAGGCGTTTTGAATGTGAATATAAAGATAGTCTAATCAATGCATATAGAGTATTAAGAACTACTAATCCATCACCATATATGGTCTTTATGAAAACCGATGATGTGGAATTGATGTCTACATCACCAGAAACACTAGTAAAGTTAGTAGATGGCACTGTTACTACTTTCCCAATAGCTGGTTCACGTCCTAGAGGTATAACATATAAAGAAGATTTGGAACTTGAAGAAGGTCTTATGAAAGATGAAAAGGAACTATCAGAACATAATATGTTAGTGGATTTAGGACGTAATGACATTGGAAAGATATCCAAAATAGGCTCAGTTGAAGTTACTAAGTATATGGAAGTCCTAAAGTATTCAAAGATTATGCACATCTGCTCAGAAGTGCAAGGAAAGTTAAAATCGGAATATGATGCGTATAGTTGTGTAAACTCTATACTACCTGCTGGAACTCTATCGGGAGCACCTAAGATTAGAGCTTGTGAAATCATTGAAGAGATTGAAAATCTACCTAGAGGTATCTATGGTGGTGCTTTAGGTTATATAGACTTCACTGGAAATCTTGATACTTGTATAGCCATTAGAATGGCTGTCAAAAAGAATGACAGAGTATATATTCAAGCTGGTGGTGGTATAGTTGCAGATAGTATCTCTGAAAATGAATATCTTGAAAGTGAAAATAAGGCTAAGGCTTGTATAAATGCTATACTAGGTGCTATGGAGGTGAATGACTAATGATTTTAATGATTGATAACTATGATAGTTTTACCTATAATCTATATCAATTGGTAGGTGAAATTAATCCAGATATCAAGGTGGTTAGAAATGATAGTATCACCATTGATGAGATTAGAAAGTTAAATCCTAGCCATATAATAATATCCCCTGGCCCTGGGTATCCAAAAGATGCGGGTATCAGTGAAGAAGTCGTTAGAAAGTTAAGTGGAATTTTTCCAATATTAGGAATATGTTTAGGACATCAAGGAATATGCGAAGTAAATGGAGCTAATATCTGCCATGCCATTAAGCTGATACATGGCAAAAAAACTCCCGTCAAGTTAGACTTATCTTGCCCACTATTTAATGGACTTCCCGAAATTGTAGAAGTAGCTAGATATCACTCATTGATAGCCGAAAAAAAATCTTTGCCCGATACTTTAGAAGTAATCTCTGAAGATTTACAAGGGGAAATTATGGGCGTAAAGGTAAAAAATTATGAAGTCTATGGTTTACAATTTCACCCCGAAAGTGTCTTAACCTCGTGTGGGGATACTATAATTAGAAACTTCTTAAATATTAAAAATTTCTAACACTATAAAGAAAGGATTTGATTTACTATGATTAAAGATGCTATCAAACTATTGGTTGATAACAAAGACTTATCTTATGAGATGACAGAAGAGGTCATGAATGAGATTATGAGCGGTAAAGCTTCAGAAATGGAAATGGCTAGTTATCTAACAGCTTTGAGAATGAAAGGTGAAACCGTTGAAGAAATCACTGCCTGTGCAAACGGTATGAGAAAGGCTGGAGTACATCTTAAACATGATGGTATGGACGTATTGGAAATCGTTGGTACTGGTGGCGATGAGGCTTTTACTTTTAATATTTCAACCGTTTCGGGATTTGTTATTTCTGCTTGTGGAGTTCCAGTAGCAAAACACGGAAATAGAAGTGTATCTAGTAAATGTGGTGCTGCCGACTGTTTGGAAAGTCTAGGTGTAAAATTAGATATCCCTGTTGAACAGAATGAAAAGATACTAAAAGAGATTGGTATGTGCTTTATGTTTGCTCAAAAATATCATAGTTCTATGAAATATGTAGCACCCGTTAGAAAGGGTTTAGGAATTAGAACCGTATTTAACATATTAGGACCATTGTCCAATCCAGCAAGTGCGAATATGCAACTTATGGGAGTGTATAGCAAGGATTTGGTTAGACCTATGGCAGAAGTACTATCCAAATTGGGAGTTACTAGAGGTATGGTGGTACATGGAAATGATGGTTTAGATGAAGTTACTATGACCACTACAACATCTGCTTGTTTTATCGATAATGGCATTTTTACAGAGTTAGAAATAAATCCAGAAAACTATGGTTTTAAACTCTGTAAACCCGAAGATTTAATTGGAGGTTCACCTGAAATCAATAAGCAGATTGCACTCGATATTTTAAACGGTAAAGAAACAGGTGCTAAACGTGATATCGTTATATTAAACTCTGCCGTATGCCTATATATTGCAGGTAAGGGAACTATTGCAGAATGCGTAGAACTTGCTAAAACTCAGCTAGATAACGGTAACGCTATGAAACAACTTGAAAGGTTTATAGAATTATCAAATAGTTAATGATGTTAGAATAATCTAGGAGGAATTTTTTATGGATAAGAAAACTTTAATTAAGATAGTTACTTTTGTATTAACTGTATTTAATCTATGTGCGACTATATATTACATTAAGAGTAATAACACTAGTGTTAAAAGAAAGATTCAAAATAAGCTAAATACTATCAAAGATGATTTAAACAACATTACCGAAGAACTTGAAGATTTAACTGACGAACTAGAAAACTTAACTGATGAACTAGACAATATAAAAAATACTAAGAAAGAAAATCCTATGGAAACTACAGAAGATATAGACTTTCTTGAAGAAGAAACTGCCGAGGAAGAAGAATAATGGCTAATATTTTAGATACTCTTGCGGATTGCACAAGAAAACGTGTCGCAGAGTGTAAAAAAAATATCTCTATAGATGAGATGAAATCAAAAGCACTATCGCTACCAAAATCTAGTTTTGAGTTTGAAAAAGCACTCAACAAATTGAATGATGTTGCCTTTATATGTGAAGTTAAAAAGGCATCACCCTCTAAAGGTGAGATAGCTAAAGACTTTCCATATATTGAGATAGCTAAGGAATATCAAGAGGTGGGTGCAGATTGTATATCTGTACTCACTGAACCTGAGTATTTTAAAGGTGATATTAAGTATCTAAAAGAGATTAACGAGGTTGTAAACATTCCAACTATACGAAAAGATTTCACTATAGACGAATACATGATTTATGAGGCTCATACGGTCGGTGCAAAAGCTGTATTATTAATCTGTTCGTTGCTAGATACATCTACTATTAAAAAGTATATATCCATATGCGATAGTTTGGGTCTAACTGCTCTAGTAGAGGCTCATGACAGTGAAGAAGTTAAATCTGCTTTAAATGGTGGTGCTAGAGTTATCGGAGTAAATAACAGAAACTTAAAAACTTTTGAAGTGGATATAAATAATTCCATAGCTTTAAGAAAGCAAGTTCCAAACGATATCATCTTTGTAGCAGAAAGCGGTATTAAGACTGCTGAAGATATATCTAAACTGAGAGATAATAGAGTAAATGCTGTACTCATTGGTGAAACTTTGATGCGTTCTAAGAATAAGAAAGAATGTTTAAATCAGTTGAAAGGAATATCCTAATATGGCAAAGATTAAAATCTGTGGACTATCTAGGGTTGAAGATATTCAATATTGCAATGAACTAAAACCAGACTATATTGGTTTTATCCTAGGATTTCCAAAAAGCAAGAGGAATATTACTTTCGATAAGGCTAAAAGGCTAAAATCTAATTTAGATAGTAATATCAAAGCAGTGGGAGTTTTTGTAAATGCTGACATTGAATATATATCTAACCTTTGCCATGAGAACGTTATAGATGTAGTCCAACTACATGGCAATGAAGATTTTAACTATATTTTGGATTTAAAATCTAAGGTCGATAAACCTATTACTAAAGCCGTTAGAGTTCAATCTGCTGAAGAAATCTTAAAGGCAGATACTCTACCTTGTGACTACTTGCTATTGGATACTTATGTATCTAATATGGTAGGTGGTAGCGGTTTAACCTTTGATTGGTCTATAATTCCAAATATTAGTAAACCATTCTTTTTAGCTGGTGGATTATCTGCTGAAAACGTATCTAAGGCTATTGATATTTGTAATCCATTCGCTGTAGATGTAAGTTCTAGTGTTGAAGATGGTGACTATAAATCTTATGATAAGATTAAAGAGTTTATATCGCAAGTTAGAAGTTAAAGATACTAGAATATTAATCTACAACTTTTTCCATTGAAAGATAAATTTTATATTATGAAAGGAAGTTTTTTTGATGTCAAATCCAAAAAGTAGATTTGGTATACATGGCGGACAGTACGTTCCAGAAACTCTAATGAACGCCATAATAGAACTTGAAAGTGCTTACAATAAGTACAAAGATGACCCTCAATTTAATGCAGAACTCACTGATTTATTAAATAACTATGCTAATAGACCATCTTTGTTATACTATGCCGAAAATATGACTAAAAATCTTGGTGGTGCTAAGATATATCTAAAGCGTGAAGATTTAAACCATACAGGTTCACATAAGTTGAATAACGTTCTAGGTCAAGCACTATTGGCTAAAAAGATGGGCAAAACTAGACTAATCGCTGAAACTGGTGCGGGTCAACATGGAGTTGCTACTGCTACCATAGCTGCATTGTTTGGCATGGAATGTGAAATATTTATGGGCGAAGAAGATACTAAACGTCAAGCATTGAACGTTTACAGAATGAAACTTTTAGGTGCAAAAGTAAACTCTATTAAAGATGGCACTAGAACTCTTAAAGATGCTGTAAACTCTGCAATGCGTGATTGGGCTAGTCGTGTAGAAGATACTCACTACTTAATAGGTTCTACTATGGGGCCATATCCATTTCCAACCATAGTTAGAGATTTTCAAAGTGTTATTAGTAAAGAAATTAAACAACAAATGATGGAAAAAGAAGGCAGACTTCCAGATGTAGTCATGGCTTGTGTGGGTGGCGGTTCTAACGCTATGGGAGCTTTCTATAACTTTATTGAAGATACATCTGTACGTTTAATAGGCTGTGAAGCTGCTGGTAAAGGTATAGATACCGATTTAACTGCTGCTACCATGTCTACTGGTAGAGTAGGTATCTTTCATGGTATGAAGTCTTATTTCTGTCAAGATGAGAATGGTCAAATAGCACCAGTATATTCAATATCTGCTGGTTTAGACTACCCAGGGGTAGGGCCAGAACATTCATACCTAAAGGATATTGGTAGGGCTGAGTATGTAGCTATCACAGATGATGAGGCTGTTAATGCTTTTGAATACCTATCAAGAATGGAAGGAATTATTCCAGCCATAGAGTCCTCACACGCTGTAGCTTACGCTATGAAACTTGCTCCAACTTTAGATAAGGATAAGATTATAGTAGTAAACCTATCGGGACGTGGCGACAAGGACGTTGCGGCTATAGCTAGATACAAGGGGGAAGATTTATATGAGTAACGTTCAAGATGTTTTTAATCATGGAAAGGCATTTATTCCGTTCGTAACCGCAGGTGATTTTGGTCTTGATTTGACTGAAAGTTTACTATTTGCTATACAAGAAAATGGTGCGGATTTAATAGAGATAGGTATACCTTTCTCTGACCCTACTGCCGAAGGCCCAGTAATTCAAGATGCTAGTGAAAGAGCCTTAAAGTTAGGTACTACTCCAAGCAAGATTATCGAGATGGTTAAACACGCTCGTACTAATGGCTTGACTATTCCATTAGCGTTTATGACCTATGCTAATCCTGTGTTTAACTTTGGAATTGAAAACTTTGCTAAAGAATGCGTTGCTTGTGATGTATGTGCAGTAATAATTCCTGAAGTTCCTTTCGAGGAAAAACACGAGATGAGTGACATCTTTGAAAGTTATGGTATAAGTATGATATCCCTAATAGCTCCAACTTCACACGATAGAATTAAGATGATAGTTTCTGAAGCTACTGGATTTATCTACTGTGTATCATCTATGGGAGTTACTGGTATGAGAAATAAAATTACTACTAACGTTGGTGAGATGGTTAATCTAGTTAAGCAGACTAAAGATATTCCATGTGCTATAGGCTTTGGAGTATCTACACCAGAACAGGCTAAAGAAATGGCTCAATATGCTGATGGTGTTATCATAGGTAGTGCAATAGTAAACATAGTTGCTCAACACGGCAAGGATAGTATTCCTTACGTTAGCGATTTCGTAAAGGCTGTTAAAATGGCTATTACTGATTAGTTTCTATAGAATCTGTTAATATACCATCGGGAATAGTTCTTCTACTATTCCCGATATTTCTTAATAAGTAATTTTCTAAATAACTTTTAATACTCATGCTGACTGCAATTTAAGTGTGAATTAGAATCCGACTTTCCTTTCATTATAACTATCAATTGAGTTAGTGAAAATATTTTTTTTAAACCTAAGATTTTTTAAGATAATTTTAATGTTAATAGTGTATTATAATATTATACAGTATACTGGAGGTAACTATATGGAATATCAAAAGTTAATAGATAATGCATTAGCAATTAGAAAATTAGCATATGTACCATATTCAAAATTCTACGTAGGAGCAAGTCTACTCACAACCGATGGAAAGATATTTAACGGTTGCAATATAGAAAATGCATCATACTCATTAACTATGTGTGCAGAACGCACTGCAATCTTTAAAGCAATATCTGAGGGCTATAAGAATCTTTCTGCCATATGTGTAGTGGGTGGTTTCGATATCCAAAAAGTAACAGAGTATTGTTATCCATGTGGAGCTTGTATTCAAGTTATGACTGAATTTTGTGACTCTAACTTCAAAATAGTGCTATACGATGGCAATATTACTAAAATTCACTCACTTAAAGAACTATTTCCCAATATTTTCACGAATTTAACATGAAAGTTACTTGACATTTCCATTTTAGTATGATAGTATATTAATTGAAGAAAGGTAATACATAGATAAAAGTAATGAACTTAGGAGGTTCTTAATTATGAACAGTTCAAAAAACAACAAGACAGAGAGTATCAACACTAACGATATGACTAAAAAATCCTCACTACCATTAATAGTTGGAACTGGTGCTATACTATTCGCTGGTGTTATTAGTTGTGATATTAATTCAACTGCTCAATTAATTAACGTTCTTAATGCTAACGCTTTAGTATCATCTCAAGATGCAACCGCTCAACTTGATTCAGAAGATGATGATTCTAGTACAGATAATAAGAAAAAATCGTCTATTAAGAGTAAATCTTACTTTAAAAACGATGATGGAGAACTATTCTATGACTCTGATGCCGAAGATGATGAGTTCTACTATGGAGATTGGGATAGAGATACTCGTGATACCGATGACGATTTTATACTATGGTAGGTAGTATATTAATTTAGTTTTAATACATAGATGCAGATATCTTAATAGATATCTGCATTTTTAATTATATCTCTTATACTTCTTTGATATGCCAAATGTTTTCGGCATAGTCTTTAATAGTTCTATCGGAAGAAAACTTTCCAGCATTACAAGTATTCATAAAGCACTTTTTAGCGAATTCTCTTCTGTTTTTATAATCTTGATTAACTCTTAGCTTAGCTTGAACGTAACTTTCTAAGTCACCGAGCACATAGTAGTTATCAGGTGAGTGCCAACTAGCACCGTCTAGTAATGAGAAGTAAAGTTCTCTAAATATGCCAGTACCACCATCAGAAACAGTGCCATCTATTAAGGTAGATACTACCCTTTGAACCTTCTTATTTTCCGCATAGATTTTTCTGCTGTCGTAGTTAGGCATAATCTTATTTAATTCTTCTACCCTAGCACCAAAGATATAGTTGTTTTCTTCTCCAGCCTCTTGAACTATCTCAATATTAGCACCGTCATAAGTTCCTAGAGTTACTGCACCGTTTAACATCAACTTCATATTACCAGTGCCAGATGCCTCTGTACCCGCTGTAGATATCTGCTCAGATACATCTGCACCTGCAACTAACTTCTCGGCATAGGATACGTTATAGTTAGATACAAACACTACTTTAATTAAGTCGCAAACTTCCTTATCATTTTCAATTAGCTTGCCTATCTCATTAATATACTTTATTATACCTTTAGCACGTCTATACCCAGGGGCAGACTTTGCTCCAAAGATAAACGTTGTAGGAGTAAAATCTTTAATAGAGCCATCTTTAATACCAAAGTATATATATAGTATAGAGAATGCATTAAGAAGTTGTCTTTTATACTCATGTAACCTCTTAATTTGAATATCGAATATAGTACTTGGATTGATTTTAATATTCTCTTTTTGGCAGATATAGTCTGCAAGTTGTTTCTTCTTAGTATCTTTAATATCTATATATCTGCTTATAGTTTCCTCATCATCTTTAAGTGGAATTAGTTTCTTTAGTTCATCAAGGTTAGATACCCAACTATCAGAGCCAAGTTTCTCAGTCAATAATGCAGATAGTTCTCTATTGCAGAGTGCTAACCATCTTCTTTGAGTAATTCCATTAGTCTTATTTTGGAAACGTTCAGGATAGATTCTGTACCAATCTGCAAGGGTAACATCTTTTAAGATTTGTGTATGAATCTCTGCTACACCGTTCACGTAACTAGAACAGTACGTAGCAATGTTAGCCATATGAACTAAGTTTCCTTGAATCAACTTAATTCTATCGATAGTAGACTTGTCGACATTCTTAACGTACATATCAGATATAAACTTTTCATTAAGTTGTATAATAACTTCAAAGACTCTAGGTAGGAGTTCCTCAACTAAAGAACATTCCCATTTTTCAAGTGCTTCGGGCATAATGGTATGGTTAGTATAGTTAAATACCTTTCTAGCAATCTCAAAAGATTGTTCAAAAGACATACCCTCATAGTCCATAAGTTGTCTAATCAACTCTGGCACAGAGATTACTGGGTGAGTATCGTTCAATTGAATAGTAACATAATCTGCAAGATTTTCAACAGTACCGAATCTAGCCTTATGTTTCTTTAAGATATCGGTTAATGATGCACTACTAAAGAAATACTGTTGTTTTAGCCTTAACTTCTTACCTTCTCTAGTGTCATCGTTTGGATATAGTACCCTTGAGATATCTTCTGCAAAGGTTTTTTCCTTAGATGCCTCTAGGTAGTTTTGATTGTTAAAGGTATTAAAATCGAACTCATTTACAGGTTCAGCTTGCCATAGTCTAAGAGTTCCAACGTTAGCACCCTTATATGATACGATAGGCATATCATAAGGTACAGCTATTACAGTTTGGTCGGCATAGTGAATTTCTACGCTATCAACGTCTTTTCTAATGCTCCAAGGGTCACCATACCTTGTCCAATTATCAGCCTCTTCACATTGAAAACCATCTACTATAGATTGCTTAAATAGACCGTACTTATACCTAATACCATAGCCATCTAGTGGCAAAGATAGAGTAGATGCACTATCTAAAAAACAAGCGGCAAGACGTCCTAGACCACCATTACCTAGTGCAGAGTCTTCTATTTCCTCTAGCACTGCTAATGATGTTCCCATAGAGTTGAATATCTCTTCAACCTCATCGTAGATGCCTAAACATAACAGATTGTTATATACTGCCCTACCTACTAGGAACTCCATAGATAGGTAACAAGCACGCCTAGTAGATAGATGCTTTTCGATACTATTGTTCCAATCCTTTTTGATATAGTCCATAACGGTTAAACCTAAAGCATTATGAATCTCTTGTGGTGTAGAATTAGAAACTTCCTTACCAAGATTCTCTTTAAAGTGTTCTTTAAAAACTTCCTTATTCATTGGGAATGTCCTCCTTTAAAACTTCGTTTTTTAATATATCTTTAGGAACTTCAACGGCTGATATTTCATCTGTAAGTTCCTTTAAAGCGTTATTTATAGGTGTTGAAACCACATTATTAGTAGTAGCGTCTTGTTCAACTTGCTCGATTGGAAGTTCAAGACGATTATACATTTCATTTAGAGCATATATCTTTTCAGATAGTTCATTAGTAAAGTCTGACTTTTTAGTTCTAAACTGCCAATTATCACCTAAAGTTGATGGAGTATTCATTCTACCCTCACTGCCAACGTCTAAAAAGTCTTGAATCTGAGCAACGCATATGTTTGCGACACTAGACCATGTTAGTTCAATCAAAGCATCTACTAGATGCTTTTTCTTCTTAACCTTTAGATACTTCTTACAAAACTTGATAGTCTTTTTATTTTGAGAGTACACCCAACCTTTAAGAGTATCATTGTCATGAGTACCAGTATAGGCTATACAATTACTAGATACATAGTTATGTGGTAAATATTGATTCTGAGGATTATCAAAAGCGAATTGAATAACTTTCATACCAGGGAAACCAGTCTTATCTAACAATAGTTGAACTTCAGGAGTAATAAAACCTAAATCCTCGGCTATAATGTTCAACTTACCAAGCTTACTTTCAAGAGTTTGGAATAGTTCATAATCTGGCCCTTTACACCACTTACCCACTACAGCATCTTTAGAACCAAAAGGTATAGTATAGTAACTTTCAAAACCTCTAAAGTGGTCTATTCTAACTATATCATATATCTTAGAAGCGTGTTGTATCCTAGATACCCACCATGAATAGTTATTCTTCTTATGAACGCTCCAATTATATATAGGATTCCCCCAAAGCTGTCCCTTTGGTGAGAAAACATCGGGAGGACAACCAGCAACATCTATAGGTGAGCCATCTTTGTTTAGACGGAATAGTTCAGGTTTAGACCAAACATCGGCACTATCATAGGCAACATATATAGGAATATCTCCAATAATCTCAATGCCTTTATCATTGGCATATTTTTTTAATTCAAACCATTGTTCATAGAATTTATATTGAACGAACTTATAAAATTCAATCTCATCAGCGAACTTAGTCTTAATAGCCTTTATGCTATTAGTATTTCTAAGAGCGTATTTTTTATCCCATTCACACCAAGGTTTGCCATCGTTTAAAGATTTTAAGGTCATATACATAGCATAATCATCTAACCAAAATGCATTCTCCTTAATGAAGTTATCATAATTTTTAGAGAGTTCTTTTCTATACTTAGAGAAAGCAATCTTTAAAACGTTAAAACAATTATTATACAACATAGTATAGTCTATACTATCAGAAGATTTTTCCCATTCAATGTATTGATAGTCTTCATCGCTAAGCAACCCTTGATGCTTTAAGATATCGAAGTCTATAAAGTATGGATTTCCCGCATATGCTGAAAACGATGAGTATGGACTATCACCATAACTAGTAGGATTCAGTGGTAGTATTTGCCAACATTTAACACCACTCTTAACTAGAAAGTCTACAAAATCGTAAGCATTTTTGCCTAACTTTCCTATTCCATATTTAGATGGAATACTAGAAATATGCATTAAAATACAACTTTTTCTCATAAAATAAAAATCCTTTCAAAACATATTGAATAAAAATTCTTTTCAGGCAGATAATAGTTTTAAAATTACTATTTAAAGCGAGTGATTATCTTATGACTTTAAACGATATCTCTAAAAGAGGCTTAGTATTTATAATCGGTGGATTGATGTATGCATTAATAGAAATATCTGCTAGAGGATATACCCATTGGAGCATGGTTCTAACTGGTGGACTATGTCTTACCTTAATGTACGAAATAAATACTAAGACTAACTTTAACTTCTGGATAAAATGTCTATTCGGTGCTATAATTATAACTACTTTTGAATTTTTAGTTGGAGTCGTTGTAAACTTAGTAATGCATTGGAACGTTTGGGATTATTCAACCCTACCACTAAATATTTTAGGTCAAATTTGTGTGCCTTACTTCTTCATATGGTACTTAGTATCCATACTAGGATTTTTAGTATGTTCATTAATTGAAAAACGTCTAGCCTGAAATGTTTTCCTTATTATTATACAATTTTTTCAATAGTTTTTCAAGTAGTTTAGCATCAAAAAAGAGAAATTAAGCATTAAAACTTGCTTAACTTCTCTTTTTTTCGTAATAGGTTAATATATTTCGGCAAACTAATAGTATTCATTCCAAATATTATGAAGTATATTGACAATTTTCCATATAAATGGTATAATATATGTACATTATCACAGATGTACAAAATTATATTTAAAAAGGTGGTTTTTTTATGCAATATGAAATTAAAGGTTCACCATTTCCTGTGGTGATAT
Organism: Ruminococcus sp.; assembly: GCA_021200215.1. Classification (GTDB taxonomy): domain Bacteria; phylum Bacillota; class Clostridia; order Oscillospirales; family Ruminococcaceae; genus UBA5884. The sequence continues at coordinate 15,222 of JAJQGV010000103.1, forward strand.
GTGGTGTAAACTCAGGAGAAACTATAGTATGTCAAAAAGGTGCTATGACTTGGATGAGTTCTAATATGCATATGGTTACTAACGTTGGTAGCAGTATTGGAAAACTATTCGGAAAGGCTATGACGGGAGAAAGTATATTCCAAAATGAGTATACTGCTCAAGGTGGTTTCGGTGAGATTGCTTTCGGTTCTAGTGTCCCTGGACAGATTCTACCTATACAGATTAGTCCGAGTAGAACTATAGTGGCTCAAAAGACTGCTTTCTTAGCATCTGAAAAGAGTGTAAACTTGGAAGTGTTCTTTCAAAAAAAGATTGGTTCTGGTTTCTTTGGTGGTGAAGGGTTTATAATGCAAAAGTTCAGTGGAAATGGTATGCTATTCATTGAAGTAGATGGCTCAATCATTGAGTATGATTTAGACCCTGGTGAAAGTCTACTCGTAGATACTGGCTATCTATGTGCTATGGATGCTTCTGTATCTATAGATGTAGAGATGATTAAAGGCGTGGGTAATGCTCTATTCGGTGGAGAAGGTCTATTTAATACTAGAGTTACTGGCCCTGGACACGTTTGGTTACAAACTATGCCTATACCACAACTTGCCAGTTCATTAAGACCATATTTTCCAACTTCTAACGGTTGAAAAGAAAAATCAGTAGATATTTTAGATATTGTTTCTGATATTACTGATGGAATATAGTATATTAATAGTGAACAATTAAGATGGAACGGTAAGAATATTGTTCCATCTATTTTATTTTTAAATCTAACCTTTTCGATAGAACTATAATGCCTATTAAGTTTGGAATAGCCATCAAGCCATTAAAGATATCAGAAACTATCCAAACAGAACTGCCATTCAATATTGCTCCTAATATAATACTTATCACAAAGAATATCTTATAGATAAATCCACCACTAGAACCGAATAGATACTTACTACAAGTTTCACCACATACAGACCAACCAATTAAAGTTGCAAATGCAAACAGAGATATAGCTACAGTTATAAAAAATCCCGAAAAGTTACCTAAACCACTTTCAAAAGATTTTATTACTAACGTTGAACTATCTAAAGAGGAAAAGTCTACATCTACAACTAATATTGCTAGAGCAGTCAATGTGCAACATATAATAGTATCGATAAAGACTTCAAACATTCCCCAAAGTCCCATAATATGTGGATTATCACATTCACTAGATGAGTGTAAAATAGAAGAACTTCCAAGACCAGCTTCATTAGAAAATACTCCCCTACGCAGTCCAACGTTTAACGATGTAATTATCAAAGAGCCAGTAATTCCACCAGTCACTGAACTAAATCCAAAAGCTTGTTGAAAGATATCTTTAAATACTTTAGGTAAATCTTGAAAATTTGAAAGTATTACTATTAATGCTCCTAATATATACAGTAATGAAAGTATAGGTATAAAGAACTGCGTGATACTTCCAATGCGTTTTACTCCACCCATTATTACTAAAGCTATCAATATGGCAGTTATTAAGCCCGTAACTATGCAAGGAATATTCCAAGTACTCTTTAATGATACTGCTATAGCATTAGATTGCGTCATGTTACCAATCCCGAAAGATGCTACTATACATAAAAATGCAAAGATTACTGCTAGAGGTTTACACTTTAGACCATATTCTAGGTAGGCACACGCTCCACCTACGGTAGAGCCATCTTTTAAAGTGGTTCTATACTTAATACCTAGATAGTTTTCAACGTATATTAAAGCCATTCCTAATATTGCAGATATCCAAAGCCAAAAGATAGCACCAGCTCCACCTATTATAATTGCAGAGGCTACTCCTACTATGTTACCAGTACCCATAGTTGCCGAAAGTGATGTTGTCATAGTTTGAAATGGCGATATAGTATTATCACCGCTCTTATTACTCCCCTTAGATAGTATTGTACCCTTAAATATTCCTTTTAGATTAAACTGTATAAAGCCTATCTTAAAGGTTAGATATATTCCACATGATAACATTAAGATTAACAGCCAATTGCCCCAAACTATACCATTTATTTTTTCAAGCAAAAAATCACCCCTAAACATTATTATTGAAATTATATTATAAATATGATATAATTATCTAAAAACTTATTTTGAAAGGTGATTACTTTATGGAACAGAAAAAGTTGGATAGAATTAACGAATTAGCTAGAAAATCTAAAACGGTTGGCTTATCTGAGGAAGAAAAGACAGAACAGACTGCACTAAGGAATGAATATCGTAAAAGTGTGATTAATAATCTACAATCGCAGTTGAATACTTGTACTATTATCGATAAGAACGGCAATAAGAAGAAAGTTACTCCTAAAGATTAACGTTGAAACAAAAGGCGATATCCTAAAGATATCGCTTTTATACTTTATCTTCCAGTTCTTTTAAGAATGTAGCCCGTTCGATAATCTTAATCTTATCTTCATAAGAAAGTTCTAAAACTAAGTTAATTAAATCTATATCTATCTTTTTTTCAACTTCATCTAATACTCTATATGGATTGTGCTTAATATTAGTCCTACAGGTAAGATAATCTGTAGTAGTATTTAAAGTATCGGCTAATAGTTTTAAGATATCGGCGTTTGGAACGTTAATATTATTTTCATACTTGCACATAGTAGCAGATGTTACATTTATCTTTCCTGCTAAAGTCTTTTGATTGATGTTTAAAGTATCCCTCATATTTATAATTCTATCTCCAATGGTATTCATGTATAGATTTCCTTTCGTATCATAATACTATATTGATATTATACAAAAAGAAATTACCAATTTGTCGATTATTAACTAATCTATAATATTTTGGTCTATAAATTTCCAAATTTGCGATTGAAAATCTTCAAAAATTGTAGTAAAATTTAATATAAAGTGTTGAAAATTTTATGTAGGGGAGTAGGATATGATTATTTTTAGTAAGTTTGTTGCACTTGGTTCTTATATGTGTCCAAATTGTAAATATGCGGTGAATACAGATAAAAAAAATGTTATTGTCCGATGTCCTAATTGCAGAAAATTAGTAGTTATTGAAGGCGGTATAGTAAAAGGTTGGCGGTAACTATGATACACTAAAAAAACTCTTGAGATTAATCTCATTTTTAAATACCTATTTAATCAGATAAACATAAGAAAGGCGATACCCTAAAGGATATCGCCTTAAATATATCAATACTAATAATTAACTAACCTATAAGATTAGCCTAACTCTGCAAAGTACTTGATAGTTCTAACCATTTGGCTAGTGTATGAGTTTTCATTATCATACCAAGAAACTACTTGAACTTCGTATAGGTCATCAGCAATCTTAGAAACCATAGTTTGAGTAGCATCGAATAGAGAACCGTACTTCATACCGATAACGTCAGAAGAAACGATTTGGTCTTCATTGTATCCAAAAGATGCAGAAGATGCAGCCTTCATAGCAGCGTTAATGCCTTCCTTAGTTACATCAGCACCCTTAACTACTGCAGTTAGGATTGTTGTAGAACCAGTTGGAACTGGAACTCTTTGTGCAGAACCGATTAACTTACCATTTAGTTCTGGAATAACTAGTCCAATAGCCTTTGCAGCACCAGTAGAGTTTGGTACGATGTTTGCAGCACCAGCTCTAGCTCTTCTTAGGTCACCCTTTCTGTGTGGGCCATCAAGAATCATTTGGTCACCAGTGTAAGCGTGGATAGTACTCATGATACCGCTTTGGATTGGAGCGTAATCATTTAAAGCCTTAGCCATAGGAGCTAAACAGTTTGTTGTACAAGATGCAGCAGAGATAATAGTATCTTCAGTAGTTAGAGTATCTTCGTTTACTGAGAATACAATAGTCTTTAGGTCATTACCAGCTGGAGCAGAGATAACTACCTTCTTAGCACCTGCATCTATATGAGCTTGGCTCTTTTCCTTTGAGCAGTAGAAACCAGTACATTCAAGAACTACATCAACACCGATTTCACCCCAAGGAAGTTCATTAGCCTTAGCCATAGCATAGATTTTTAAAGTCTTACCATCAACAGTGATAGTACCTGCTTCATCATCAGCAGTAACAGTGTGTAGGTTTTCACCAATCTTACCACAGTAACCACCTTGAGCAGTATCATACTTTAAAAGTTGTGCTAACATTGAAGGCTTAGTTAAGTCATTGATAGCAACAACATCATAACCTTCTGCACCAAACATTTGTCTAAAAGCTAGACGACCAATACGACCGAAGCCGTTAATTGCAACTTTAACTGACATGGGAAAAATCCTCCTAAATTTTTAAATTTAATTTGTAATTATATTGTACAACATTTCCACTGAAAAGTCAAGAGTTTTTTTTGAAAATCTGTAAGAATAGAGATTTACAAATAATTGATATGAAATTTTAAAAATTTCACTTGAAATGTAAGTAATATCGTGATATAATATAAATATCAATGCTTTATAGCATAATTTACTAATAAAGTGAGGATTTTTTAAATGTCTGCAAATATTGTAATAGGAACTCAATGGGGCGATGAGGGTAAAGGTAAGATTATAGATATCTTAGCTTCCAGAGCTGAAGTTGTAGTTCGTTCACAAGGTGGTAATAATGCTGGTCATACGGTGGTTAGTAATGGCAAGACTTATAAATTACACTTAATACCATCTGGAATTTTGTATCCAAATACGCTATGTTTAATCGGTGCGGGAGTGGTTTTAGACCCTAAGGATTTTATAGGTGAGTTAAATTCATTGCATAGTAAGGGTATCTCTACTGATAACCTAAAGATAGACCCTAGAGCACACGTAGTTATGCCATGGCACATCACATTAGATGGACTATCTGAAGAGTTTAGAGGTAATATGGATATTGGCACTACTAAAAGAGGTATAGGTCCAACTTACATGGATAAGTACGAAAGGTGTGGTATTCGAGTATACGATTTAGTAAATCCAAAACTACTAAAAGAGAAAGCTCTAGCTACTGGCAAACTTAAAAATAAGATTATAACTGAAGTATATGGCGGTGAGGCTTTTGACTTAGACAAGGTTATTGAAGAGTACATAGAGTATGGTAAGGTGTTAGCTCCATACGTAGATGATGTATCGGTACTAACCTACGATGCCAACAAAGAGGGCAAGACTATAATGTTTGAGGGTGCTCAAGCAACACTATTAGATATAGACTTTGGTACATATCCATATGTAACATCATCTCACCCACTATCTGCTGGAGTATGCGTAGGCACTGGTGTAGGCCCTAAGATGATTACTAACATCATTGGAGTAGCTAAAGCATATACTACTAGAGTAGGTAAAGGCCCTTTTCCAACTGAATTAGATGACGAAATAGGCAACACCATAAGAGAAAAAGGCGGAGAGTTTGGTACTACTACTGGCAGACCTCGTAGAACTGGTTGGTTCGATGCAGTTATAGTACGCCACTCTGTAAGAGTAAACGGCTTAGACGGTTTAGCTATAAACAAGTTAGATACTCTTAGTGGTTTAGGCAACTTAAAAGTATGTGTAGGTTATAAAAAGTCTGATGGTTCTGTAATTAAGAACTTTCCACCTACTTTAGAGGGTCTTGAAGATTGTAAACCAGTATATGAAACGCTTGAAGGTTTCAATGAAGATATATCATCTTGTAAAAACTTTGAAGAACTTCCAGTAGCTTGTCAAAACTATATAAGAAGGTTAGAAGAACTCTGCGAATGCAAGGTTTGTATGGTTGGCGTTGGCCCAGATAGAACCCAAATTATTGAAAGATAGTTCTTTACCACCATAACAATAACTACTAATATGGAACGTCATATAGTTGGCGTTCCTAAAGTATATGTATATTAATATTCGAGGTGAACTTTACATATGAGTGAAAACAATAACAGACTAGATGATATATCTGCTCCTATACTTGAAGATACTTCCTATGACCCTAATGAGTTCAAAAAGAAGAAATCTTTATCAGATATTTCAGCACCCATACTTGAAGATACAGACTACGTTGCACCTAATACTAAAAAAAGCCTTGACAATGTATCTGCACCAGTACTTGAAGATACTTTCGTTGCTCCCTCACAGAAAAAAGGCTCATTAGATGGTATATCTGCACCAACATTAGATGCTCAAGACTTTACACCGCCACCTAAAAAAACTGTATCTGAGCCTAGTAAGAACCTAGAGCAAGTATCCGCACCAGTATTAGAGTCTGAACCTGAAGAACGTAAGCCATACGTATCTAAGTATGCAAATGCAGACATAGAACGTGCTAAGCAAGAGGGTTTAAAGAAAGCACATAAAGTATCGACTCCCGAACTTACCGAAGAAGAAAAGAAGAAGAGTCGAGAAGCTTATAAACAGCTTATGCGTCAAAAAGAAGAAGATATGGCAAAAAAAGGTGGAAAGATGGTTATAATCTTAGTCATATTAGGTGTAGTGGCTACGTTAGGAATACATCTATTTATAAGTACTCCAACCTTTACAGATGAAAGCATTCTTAACTTAGTAGATAAGATTAAAGGTTTTCTTTGGTACTACGATGCATTACTTATAGTAGCATCATTCTTATTACTTCCAAAGATTGAAGGTTTTAAAACTTTCGGTTCGTTAATCTTTGGATTAAATACCTTAGCCACATTAGGTTTAGGAATATTCTTATTCTCTCAAATGGAGAGCATTGGCATAGTCATACTGTACTTTATAATGTCGTTAGTATGTAGTGGATTTATAACTTTTCAACTATCATCTAATGAGAACATAGGAAAGTATTATTCTAAGACCAAACAGTATTAAAATATACTAAGTAACATCTCCCCTGCCTAAAAAGACTCTCATTAATATATTAAAGGTGCTAAGAGTTATCTTAGCACCTTATTTTTGATTCGTACGTTTAATCTATGTGTGAATAGTTTCCTAAGAACTTAAAGTATTCAAGTTCATTTCTCATAGAAGTCAATAAAGATGATACTACTATATCATCTACATTTCCCTCAAAATCCAAGTAGAAAGCAACTTCAAAGCTACCGTCCATAATTGGACGACTTTCTAACTTTACTAGATTTAATCCACACACAAAAAACTTAGTTAGTAATCTGTAAAGACTTCCTTTAACGTGTGG
>JAJQGV010000003.1 GCA_021200215.1 Ruminococcus sp.
GTTTTTGTAATTTGTTCATAACGTGTTCATAATTATTTGCGATAATATAGTGGATAGTTTTTTTATGAAAGGAGCGTCCTATCAACTATGATTGAGATTGAAAATTTAACCAAAAACTACGGAAACATTCAAGCTGTAAAAGATATCAGTTTTACCGTTAATAAGAATGAAGTTTTAGGATTTTTAGGGCCAAACGGTGCAGGAAAGTCTACTACTATGAATATGATTGTTGGCTATCTTCCTATGACTTCTGGTACTATAAAGATTAACGGTGTAGATATTTCCGAAAATCCTAAGGAAGCTAAAAAGAATATTGGCTACCTTCCCGAAATCCCCCCACTATACCCCGATATGAAAGTCATTGAGTACTTAAAGTTCGTTGCAGGTATTAAAGGCATTAAGAAACAAGATATGGCTTTCCAAATCGATAGAGCTATGTCTCGCTTAAAGATTACCGATAAGAAAAATCGAGTTATTAAGAACCTATCTAAAGGTTATAAACAAAGGGTTGGTTTTGCTCAAGCACTCTTAGGTGACCCTAAAGTTATCATATTAGATGAACCTACCGTTGGCTTAGACCCTAGTCAAACTAAGGAAGTTAGAGATTTAATAAAAAGGTTAGGCAAAGACCATACTATTATATTTAGTTCTCATATTCTTTCCGAGGTTAATGCCGTTGCTGACAGAATACTTATAATAAACAACGGTGAAATTAAGGCACAGGATACTACAGATAATCTTGAAGTGGATAGAAATGAAGTTATCCTAAAACTAGACATTGAGGGTGACAAGGATAAGGTTTCTGACATACTTGGCTCTATAGATGGATTTATAGAAATCTTAGATACGATTGAAGTTTCCGATGGTGTATACTCTTATAAGGTATCTATAGCCGATGATAGCGTAAGAAAGTCTATAGTTTCTAAACTTACTATGGAAGACCTATCTATTATGGAGATTACCACTATGAAGAGAAGTCTTGAAGATGTCTTTTTAGACCTTACTAATAATAAGAAGTAACTACAAACTGTTAAAAAGAAATTTAATAACAGCTGTGGGCGGAGATAAATCGGTATCCCCTGCTGATACAAAGTCAATTCATGCATACTAAGTATGCATATCGTACTCCGTGAAATTACCGAGCGTGGATTGAAGTAAATAAATCAACAAATAAATACTTATCAGAAAGGATTTTTATATCATGCTTTCGTTGTTAAAAAAGGAAGTACAATCGTACTTCTATTCACCACTTGCCTATTGTGTAATGGGAATATTTATATTCATATTCTCACTTACCTTTGTAAACTGGATAACTAATCTACAAACTATTAGATTTAGTTTTTCGTTTGCAACCATATTTTATAACTACTTTTACTACTTCATACTTTTAATACCTGCCTTAACCATGAAAACTTTTGCAGAAGAACGTCGTTCTGGTACAGAAGTCTTACTAATGTCTACTCCCTTAAACGTTTTTACTATAGTAATTGGTAAGTTCTTAGCATTAGCTTTTGTATACTTTATTATGATGGTTTGTACATTCATATTTCCATTAATCACATTAGCATACGGTAAAGTAATGTGGTCTAGTTTGATATGTGGTTACATTGGTTTCTTTATGTGGGGTTTAGTATGTATCTGCATTGGAATGTTAGTATCTTCGTTTACTGAAAGTCAAATCATTGCTGCACTACTCGGTGAAGTATGTATGATATGCCTACTATTTGTAGATGTAATAAAAGAGAACACATTCTTACAGAACAATGTTCCTGTAATATCTACCTTCTTAAATTGGCTATCGCCACAAGAAAGATTCTACACCTTCTCTCAAGGTGTATTACGCCTATCAGATATCATCTTCTACATAACGTTGATAGTAGTACTTCTAGCGTGGACTATGCTATCTGTAGAAACTAGAAGATACAGAAAGTAAGGAGGGTTTACTTTGAGCAATAAAGAAAGTACTAAAAAGGAAAGTACTAAAAAAGAAGGTACTAAAAAGGTTACTCCTAAGTATAAGTTCACTAAGGTATTTAGCATAGTAATGGCAATACTCATAGGTGTAGCAATAGTTCCTATAAATATGATAGTTTCTAAGTTAGACGTTGAGTTCGATATGACTCCTAACAAGATATATACTGCTGACCTATCTAAAACTACTTTAGACCTTTTAGATAGTTTGGACGAAACTATTAACATATACTTTGCTTATGATTTGGAAGACTTAGTCGTTGGTGATGACTATGACGGCTTAATTCTTAAAAATGCTATTGAAAAGTATGGAGAACACCCTAATATAAATCTAGTTACTGGGTATCCTGATGATATGCCTGAGGTATACTCTCAATTTTCTGATACTACTATAAGTATTGGTGATATTATAGTTCAAGGTTCTAATACCTATAAACAGATACCATCTACATCTATGTTTCTTACAGAGTATACTGAAAGTACTGATACTACATCTTATTACTTTGTAGGTGAAAACTACATAACTGGAGCTATTCAATACGTTAAAGATGGCTTTGACCCTAGCATATGCTTCTTAAGAGGTCATGGTGAGATTTCTACTAGTGAAAAATTTACTACCTTAACTAGTATGTTAGAAAGTTATAACTATCAAGTTAAAGACCTAAACCTATCTACTAGCGATATTCCAGAAGATTGCAAGATTATTATAGTTGCATCACCTACTAGTGACTTTACCGATGATGAAACTACTAAGATTAGCGAATATCTAGCCAATGGCGGAAACATAATATTTATGCTCTCACCTAATGATGATTCAAGCGAAGTATATTCTAACATAAATAGTATCACAGGAGATTTTGGTATATACATGGACTACGATATAGTTAAGGAAACTGACGAAGATATGTACTATGCCGATGACCCTTATACTATAGGTTGCTATTTAAATACTGTAGACTGGAACAGTGAGGCTGAAGAGTTCGTTGAAGAAGGTTACTATGTCGTTATGCCACCATCTAGGAGTTTTTATGCACAGACGGATAGCGAGGATATAGACGCTCAACCTTTAATATATACTACTACTTCCGCAGTAGGTGAACCTTATGGTATAGACGATTATGATGACATTACTAATGAAAGTTTAATACTTGCTGCATATGCTGAAGATAGTTCAAGAAACAACTGCAAACTATTGGTATTTGGTAACTCAGAGTTTATTACCGATGAAATATTTGAGCAAGAGTATACTGTAACGGCTGTATCTACACTTTTAAGTGGTATTGCTTGGATGTATGACAGTTCTGTGGATATGGGTATAGCTGAACGTTCTTATCAATATGATTACATGGTTATAGACTCTCAAAATAAGGCTTATGGTGTTCTTGCTATAATGTTAGCTATACCTGTAGTAGTAATAGCAGTTGGCGTAGTTATCTGGTTAAGGAGGAAGAACGCTTAATGAAATTTTGGAAACTTGCTATAATATTGGTGGTTATAATAGGAGTATCCGCTGGGGCTTACTTTGGAATCTCGAAATCCATTGAAAATAAAGAGGCAGAAGAGTTAGCATCTTCAGGAGTAGGAAACTTCTTAAAGTTTGACTCAGAAGATATAAACTTCGTAAGCTATACATCTAGTGATGGTACTTTTGAACTTACTTCTGAAGATGGCTCTAGTTGGACGTGTACTAACTCAGATATGCGTATAGATAGCGATATTGTAGTATATACTATATATGCTATGTGTGATTTAGATACTACTAAGCTCGTTGAAGAGGATTCAACAGACCTTTCTAAGTACGGTTTAGACAATCCAATAAGTGTAACCTGTTCTGATGGTTATGATGAGTATAGCATACAGATAGGTAATCTTTCACCATCTGGTGAAAGCTACTATATAAAATCCCCTGACAATAACGATGTGTATACTATATCTGCTTCGGAAGGCAGTGCTATACACATTACTAAAAATGACCTTAAAAACAGATTAATCATAGACAGTTACAACTCCGATGTTAATAAGATTGTCTACTCTGAGGGCGACAATGTAGTGTTTAACTGTCAGAAAGATGAATCTGGTGTTTGGACTCTAGTTGAACCTAACATTTCTAATATAGATACCAATATTGCTAAGATTTCCTCTATTACCGACCTACTTATTCGTGCCGATGTAATAGATTTTATCACTGAAAATCCAACTGAACAAGAGTTAGCTGAATATGGATTGGATAACCCTAAGTATACTATAGAGATTGCTGATAGTGATGAGGACAATACTATCTACTTAGGAAATTCACCTACCGACAACGTAATATATGTTCAATTTGCAGATACCAAAGAGGTAGCTACTTTCTATATGGGTGAAATAGGCATAATAGATGCTGACGTATCTATAATACTCAACGATGTAGTATATAATGACAAGAAAGAAAATATTACTAACATCACCTACGAGTATAACGGTCAAACTTTAGATGTAGATTTAGAATATGATTCTGATAACAGAAGTTATACCTATACCAAAAATGGCTCTATAGTAACTGATGAAGATGAGATATCAGAATTGGGCATATTGACAGATGCTAGTCTACAGATATCTCTATATAAGATGGATTTAGATGCTACTCCTACTGGTGAACCATCGTTTACGATAACCTTTACTAGAAACTATGAACCTAACATATATAAGTTAGAGTTTATACCAACAGATGAAGATACTAACTACTATTATGTAGTAATGAACGGAGATTATTTTGGCTGTATCGTTAGAAACAGAATCTTAATATCTGAAAACGGTGTGCTTAAACTATTAGATAGCGTGTTAGCTTCAACATAATCAGTAAAGATTCTCTGCATTGATTAAAACAAGTTAGTTATTATTAACCCCTATAACTTTAATACTAGAACGCCTTACTAGGCATTGTGTCTATTATGTAAAGATATCTTAATTAGATATTATACCCACATAAGATTCACCTATGCAGATACCTAGAAAGG
>JAJQGV010000106.1 GCA_021200215.1 Ruminococcus sp.
CTGCGATATTCCTATCCAGTTCGTCGGTCGTGACCGTCAAAAACGGATTTTTCCCTAAACGGTGTACGATTACTTAGATTATGTACTATCCTGCAGATAGACTACAAAATGCTATAAATAAAAAACTCCCACCGAATGGGTGGGAGTAATCTCTTGATTAGCAAATATTTAACTTTTGCTTTAGAGCCTCTTGCAACGTTTGAGAGAAGTTAATCCCACAACGTTCAGCCTCAATATTTAGCCAATTTGGGATAGTTAAAGTTTTCTTGATAGCTTTGTTATCAAAGGACTTTCTATACTCTAGCGTATCACAAGAGATTAATGTAACAAAGCTATTATTATCGATAGTCAATGTTTTTATGTCTGATGGTTTGTTGATTGGCAATCCGTCTTCTTCTACTGTGTATAGCATTAAACATAGAACGTCTTTAGCCATGTCTAATGCTTCTTCAAGGGTATTACCTTGAGTATAGCAACCTTCAACATCTGGAAAGTTTACACAGTAACCTCCGTCATCTTCTTGGGTAAAAACTGCAGGATAAATATATCTTGGCATATAAAAAACTCCTTCCGTGATAAAATATCTATATAACAATGGGGAATTAAATTCCCGCATCTTTTTTAATTGAACGATATGTACCGTTTCTGACTTCTTCTTTATCGTGCCTTCCAACAGAAAAGGTTTTCCCTGTTTTAGGACTAAACCAAACTTCATGATTGCTATCCTCACGAATTTTATAGCAACCATTCTTCCTTAAGAGCCTTTTTAGTTCAGAATACGTCATTTCCCCACCTCCTATATATATTATAGCACGTATTAACACGTATGCCAAGTACTTTTTCAAAAAATAAAAAAAAATTTTAAAAGTGGCAAACTTGCCACTTTTTTTGTTTTATAATATATATGTATAGAAAGAAAGTTTTAATCACCATACATTGGTGAACTCCATAAAAGGAGGCATTATGATGTTATATAAATACTGTCAAAGATGTGGCAAACTTTTAGAATATGGCTCAAAATGTGATTGTGTTCCAGAAATTAAAAGTAAAAAATATTACAAACGTAAGTACAATAAGGTGTATACTAAGTTCTATAATTCTAAAGAATGGAGAATGCTATCTGCTAGGTACATGAGCGACAAAATGTACACCTGCGAACTGTGTGGCAAGATAGCTACTAATGTTCATCACAAAATACCTATTCAATTAGATTGGTCTAAATGCCTTGATTATAACAATCTAATGGCATTATGCGTATCGTGTCACAATAAACAACACAACAAGGGGGTATATTAAATTTTACAGAGTTATAAGGAGATAACGATACAGAGGAAGTTTTCTATGCAAAAAACTCCCCCATGTACATTTTAGGAAAGGAGTATTATAGTATGGCAAACCAAAAACAACCAATAGAGTTAATCATGGCTAAGGGCAAGAAACATCTAACTAAGCTAGATTATCTACATCAGTAATACTCATAATTTTTAATCTTTGCAACTGTGATGCAATTTCAGAGAAATCTTTCTTCTGCTTTGCCGTCAAATAATTTGGAACTATAATTTCATCGTGAACTACCCATTTTGTCTAAAACCAATGGGATTGCGGTTGACATTATTTCAATGCCCGAAACACTACAAAGTATGATTACTACTCGTGGCGAAAAGTTAAACTCGTTCTGCAAGGAAATGGATAATTATTGTGTGAATATCTTATACAGAACGGTTATCGCTGAAGATTTCTTTGTGGATATATATTGTTTAGACAAAGATGATGATATCTACAATCCCGAAAACTATATAAAAGCCAATCCGTATCTATGCACTACTACTGATGGCGTGGAAACTCTATTAACTGATAGTCAGACTGCTAGAAATATGGGTGGCTCAGAATTAAAAGATTTCATCATTAAAGATTTAAATCTTTGGTGTGAAAATACCGATAATCAATATGTGGATTCTGAAAAATGGTCACAATGTGGTACATATAAGACCTTAAAGGATTTTATTGGATATGAATGTTATGTAGGTTTAGACTTATCTAGTGGTGGCGACTTAACTACTATAGCACTTGAGTTTATAGATGGTTCTAAGTATTACTTTTATTCAGTATCAATCAGCGTGGTAAGGTTGTCCATCTTAGCGTTCTTCTCATTTTCTTCAGACTGCGTAAGCTTTTTTGAATTCGATTTAGCAGCAATATCCTGTAGGTCTTTTAATGCAATGTCTTGCTGCCTTTGGAGTTTTTCCACGGAATGCTGTGCTAATGCAGTCACACCCTCATTAAACGTAACCCTAGGAGCTGTGTATAAAGATACTTCTTGCATAATAGTCAACGATGATGGCTTAAATTGGCTAGATACTCTAAAAGACAATGATGGCAACTATTTACTAGGTTATAATCCAATTGAACCAAAACAGATGCAATTATCAGTAGGAGCAAATTTAATACCAGTGTATAACGTTCCAAATAGTGTTATGCCATCTAATGATACACAATATCCTATAATCATAGGTGATTTAAAGGAAGCTATCAAATATTGGGATAGACAACAAATTACAATAGACGTTTCTAATACTGCAACCGTTGGCAACTACAACGCATTTGGGCAGAATCTAACCATCTTTAGGGGATTACTAAGGGCAGATGTAACCCTTATGGATACTCAAGCAATAGTCTATGGTTACATAGATAGTTCAACATCTTAGGTAATATATCATGATAGTAACTATTGATGACGTTAAGAACTATCTAGGTATAGACTACTCTGACACTATGGTTGAAAGCAATCTAAATAGATTAATTTCAACGGCTGAAAGTTATATTAAAGGGGCAATAGGTGAAGATTATCCCGAAGATGACAGCAGAACTAAAGAACTTGCATTAATAGTAATATCTGAACTGTACGATACTCGTGGAATGAGTGAAAACTCTTCCAACAACCTTAGAAAGATTATCAATGATATATCGCTACAGCTTAGATTAGAAAGTAGTTGATACTATGATATTTGATAAGCCCATTATATTACAAAAAATTAACGAGGACGAAACTTGGAGCGATTATATATCTTTACATGCACACGTTAATAAGACTAAGCAATCAGAATACTTAAACGCAGGAGCAATTCAAAGTAAACGCACTTTAACATTTACCATCAGATATTCCACAGTCCTAGAAGATATAGCCTATAATACTCAAAATTATAGAGTACTCTACAACAGTAATGTGTTTGATATTAATGACTATGATGACTATCAGTTATTACATAAGACCATCAAATTAGTAGGAGTATCGTACTGATGAAAATATCTATTGATAACTTAGATACTACAATTATGTCACAGTTAAACACTTACAATAATGAAATAACCAAAAGTATAAAAAAACAGACTAAATTATCTATGAAAGAGTTAGTAAGTATCACTAAAGATACTGCACCAGTAGGTAAACGTACTAAACACTACAAGGATAGTATTACATCTAAGAAAGTGCTTGAAAATAATCAAAAGATAGTATATAGATGGTATGTAAAAGGTTCTGATTACAGACTATCGCATTTAATTAATAATGGTCATGCTCTACGTAATGGAGGTAGATATAATGGTACTCAATTCATAGACAAAGCGTACAATCAAACTTTAGATAACTATAGTAAGTCCATAGAGGAGATATTTAACCGATGATACAATCTATGCTTAATAGTTTGGCAGTGCCAAACAAAGAAACTCGATTTATTCAACCACCAAAAAGCACCTATGCCGTATGGTTCGATAATCAATCTGTATACGGTTGCGACAACTTCAACGTTATAACCATTCATGATGCAACTGTGGAACTTTATGAGTATGTCATAGACATAGAAATTGAAAATGCCATTGAAGATTACTTGAATTCTATACCACTAGAGTATGTGAAACATGAAAGAACATGGCTTAATACAGAAAGTTTGTATCAAATAATCTACGAGTTTGAATATATTACAAAGGAGTGTATTAACAATGAATGAAAACAAAAGAACATCTGGTAATAAGGAAGTTATAACCCTCGGTAGTGGATACTTGCACTATATAATGGCTACTACAGATTATGATGACGAAGTAGCATTAAAGAATGCACTATTCACTGATGATAATATCTTAGGATATATTCAAGGTGGTGCAACCTTAGAATACAAACCTACATTCTATGATGCTAAAGATGATTTAGGCATATTAATAAAAAGTGCCATTACTGATGAAACTGCCACTTTAAAGTCTGGTGTATGTTCTTGGAACGGTGAAACTCTGAATGTATTGACCGAAACTGCATCTAGTGTTACTGAAAATGATGGCATTAGAACTGTTAAAATAGGTGGTGCTGGTAATGATAAACGTGAACGTTATTACATAGGTTTTCACTATGTGGACAAATTGGACGGCGATGCGTGGGTAATTATTAAAGGCTATAATTCAAGTGGATTTACTCTAACATTTGCAAAGGACAAAGAAACCGTTATAGATGCTGAATTTACAGCCGTTCCAGTGGATAGTGACGGTACTTTAATAATCTATATGGAAGAAATAAAATCGAGTGAGGCTTAAACCATGAAAGAGTTTAACTTTAAAAGCAGAAAGAAAGAGTATTTTAAAATAACTCTCCCAAATGATAAAGTGTTGTTCATAACTACACCTACTAAAGCTATGGCATCTAAGATAATTGACATTTACAAGGATTTTGACCAAAAACACGCAGACGAAAGTATGATTCCTGATTTATACAATCTTGCCTCTATGACTATGAATTCCAACAAGGATAATGTAAAAATATCTACAGAGGAACTAATTGAAACTATAGAATTAGCCGATATTTTAGAATATCTAGATAACTATATGCAGTTTGTAACTGAGCAGACTAGTCAAAAAAACTTAAAATCCCGTACTACCCATTAAAAGGTAGTACGGGTCATAAGTATAACATAGATTCCTATTGGGAACATCTTGTGGCAGATTATTCTGGGCTTAACATCTTTGAAGTAGAAAATGTAAACATTGTAGACTATCTTCAGCTTAGACGTGACGCCTTTATATACAAGATGAACCAAACTAAAGACGGTCAAGAATATCTAAATAAGGCTTGGCAACTTGAACAGACTAAGATAGATAGAAAATCTATGAGAAAACATTTTGGAGTAAAGGAAGTGAAAGGTTAATGGCTGGAAGTGTCAAAGGTATTACTATAGAAATCGGTGGCGATACCACTAAGTTAGGTAGAGCATTATCAAACGTTGACAAAAGCACACGTTCACTAAAGAATGAATTAAGTTCAGTTGAAAAAGCTTTGCAGTTAGACCCTACTAATACTATACTACTTGCTCAAAAACAAGATATCTTGAAAGATGCTATATCTAAAACTACCGAGAAATTAAATATATTAACTACTTCTCAAAAGAGCCTATCTCAACAACTTACAGATGGTGACATAGACCAAGAACAGTATGACAAATTTCAAGAAAAGATAGAATCCTCTAGGGGAAAACTTGAAAAATTAAGGCAAGAACAGATTAATGTAGAAGAACAGTATCAAAACGGTGATATTGATAAGAACGCTTACGATAGTTTTAAAAAGAAAGTAATATCTGCTGAAAATGAAGTCAAAAACTTAGAAACTTCTCAAAAGAGTTTAGAAGAAAAACTTACTGATGGTGATATTGATGAAGGTCAGTATAGAGCCTTTCAGCGTGAACTTATCAATACCCAAAGTGAATTTGATGGTCTTCAAAATATATTAACTCAAACAGAAGAAGATATTGCTAAAGTAAATAATAACCTAGAAAATACTAATATCACACTTGAAAATACTGGAATAGATTTAGAAAATACTAGTTCAAAGTTTGACCTACTTGGAGAAAATGCATCGGATTTTAATACCAAGATGTCAAATGCCCTTAATAGCGTCATAAGTCAAGTTGTAGATTTAGGTATAAAAGCTATTGAAACGTCTGAACAGTTCAATGATGCCTACGATATTATAATCAAAAAGACTGGTGCTACAGGCGAAAATCTTGAGAGTTTCAAAGAAAGTGCCAACAACGTATATTCTGAATTGCCTACTTCACTAGAAGATAGTGCAACGGCAGTGGGTGAGGTAAACACTAAGTTTGCACTTACTGGCGAAGAGTTAGAAGAAGTTTCTAAGATGTTCATACAGTTTGCAACTATCAATGATACCGATGTAAACAACTCTATTGATACAATATCACAACTTATGAAACAATGGAATTTAAATATGGAAAACCTTCCTGGATTACTAGGGTTAATTACATCTAATGCACAAGCTACTGGTATATCCGTGGATAGTTTAATATCTGGTGTGTGTGAACTACCCATTATCTAAAGCCAATGGGCTTCCTTTAATCCGCCCAACCTAAAAAAAGGATTGCATTTTACAGACATCAGTTTCCGAGGCTATGGGTTTTTTATGAGGCAAACCCTTCCCGCAGTCCCTGCATTGACAAATTGACTAAGTTGTTATATAATAAGACTAGCCATTAAGGTGCTAAATGGTTTTTTTGAGCCAATTTTATTTTTCAGTTATACGAAAGGCAATGAAAGATGAAGTATGAAAAATCTTGTGGTGCAATAGTCTATCGTAAATACCATGAAAACATTCAAATTCTTTTGATTAAGCATATCAATAGTGGGCATTGGTCTTTTCCAAAAGGTCACGTTGAGTATGGAGAAACAGAACCAGAAACAGCTATACGTGAAATTATGGAGGAAACCAATATAGATGTAATCATAGATACTACTTTTAGAGAAACGGTATCCTATTCACCTAAAAAAGATACTTGCAAGATTGTGGTATACTTTCTAGCTAGGGCTAAAAGCTTTTCTTACGTTCCACAGTTAGATGAGATTTCTGAAGTAAGATGGGTGGATATAGACTATGCTAGACATATTCTTACTTATGATAACGATAAATGTATTGTAACCAAAGCAAAATCGGCCATAAAAAGTAGAATGTATTAATAACATAGAGGTGTTGTATTATGTCAAAAAAGATTATTACTCTTATTTTAGCAATGTCATTGTGTATGAGCGTTACTGCCTGTAATGGTAATAACGATAACTCTACTAGTGATAGTGCTAACAACAATGAACTTGACAACGCAGTAATATCGCAAAAAAATGATGATATCCAAGATACTAGCAACGATGAGGAAACTACTACTTCTGCTACTACTACAGAAACTTCTAAACATGAGAGTCCTATTGAAACGGTATCCTATGATATGTGTGGACAGATATCTGACATAGACGAGGTTATGGACTATGATGACAATAAGAATAAGAAAGTATCTTTAAAAGATTTAGTTCCAAGTGGTGCTAAGATTAAATCATTTAAATTTGTGTTTTATTCTGTAGATGATACTAACATTGGTACGTATAAAGGTGGTTGTGGTATATCTGTAAATGAAGATTGCCCATCTGCTACCGATGATGGTTGGTATCAATCCGATGATTTTGAGGCTACTGCTGAGGGAACATATCTTGAGGTGGATTGGAACGTCCCTAGCGATATTCAAGACTATATAGATACTAACGGTGACATTCAAATTGGTTACTGGTGGAGTGATACCTATAAATTAAAACTTAGTGAGGTTATATGTAGCTATAGCAATACTGTTGAAATCCCTTGCGATGAAACACAATCTAAGGAGTATAATCAAACTTTAAGCTACTCTTCCGATGATACTAAGACTATGAAAATCTCTCTAAGCGATTTAGTATCTAAGGGCAATGTACCACAATATATTAGTGTTACCGTATGTAATGCCGATACCTCTAGTAGTGCTAACATGGGTAAAACTGTAATGGGCATGGGAATATCTAAGGGTGAAGATTACTTTGAAAGTCCAAACATGGTACAAATGTCCGATGGAAGTAATCAGACATTTACTTGGTTAATAGATGATGATATTAAATCTGAAATAGATAACTCTGGCGATTTAACTATAGGTTTTTGGTGGGGAGAAGTATCTTCTATAAACGTTACGAAGGTTGAAATAAAATCTGCCGTTGCCGAAGGTTCTACCGTCAGCGATTCTAACGATGCACAAGAAAATAAAGATACTGGTGAAGAACCCATAGCAGAAGATACATCTACACTTAGTGGCGATATAAAAGATATTACTTCTGCTCAAATAGTTGAGGATATGAAGATAGGTTGGAACTTAGGCAACTCATTGGACAGCTATGACGAGGACAGTAGCAAGATTATAGGTAGTGCCGAAACCTATTGGGGTAATCCTGAAACTACTAAGGCTATGATAGATAAGGTTAAATCTGCTGGTTTTAAAGCCGTTAGAATACCTGTATCTTGGACTAATCACATTGATGATAACAATAATATTGACGAAGAATGGCTTGCAAGAGTAAAAGAAGTTGTAGACTATGTTATAGACAATGATATGTACGCTATAATTAATGTACATCACGATGATTATACTTGGTTGAATCCAACCTATGCCGACCAAGAATCCGTTTCTGAACGCTTAACGGCTATTTGGACTACACTTAGTGAAGAGTTTAAAGACTATGACCAACATCTGCTATTTGAGGGTATGAACGAACCTAGAATTATAGGCGGTACTGATGAGTGGACTTGCGGTACTGAAGAAGAACGTGATGTTATAAATCAATTAGCTCAAGACTTTGTGGATACCGTTAGAAACTCTGGTGGTAACAATGAGTACAGAACTTTAATAGTTACTACCCATGCTGCATCTTTAGATGAAACTTCGGTTAAGGCATTAAAAGTCCCTGATGATGATAGGGTTATAGTATCTGTACATTACTATTCACCTTACGACTTCGCAGGTAACGAAAGTGATGTCGATACTTGGGGTTCTGATGAGGACAAGGCTAACCTCGATGAGGGCTTTGAACTTCTAAATGATACTTTTATATCTAAGGGTATACCAGTAATCATTGGTGAGTTTGGTGCAGTGGATAAGGATAATGACTCTGATAGAGCATACTATTATACTTACTATACTCAATCTGCTAAGAAGTATGGTATAACTTGTTTCATTTGGGACAACGATGCCGACTTTAATCTATTGGATAGAGATTCTTTAACGTGGTATAATAATAGTCTAGTATCTGCACTTATGGACGGAGTCGACTAAAAAAATTATAAGGCATATTAGAGTATCGTCATATTATCATATTTTATGGTGTTTATTCACACTATTTTCAGCTAAAAATCCATAATATTCTGAAGATATATTGACTTTTTAAGTATATCTGTTATAATATATTAATGATGTTTTTTATGATATATATCACGTAGGAATAAAAATGAAAGAGTTGAGCAAATGAATAATAAAGAACAGTTTAAAAGAATCTTGTCTTTTTTCACATCTTTGATATTAATGAGCGTCTTTGTGATTGCTTTTGCGTATATATGGTACGTATTCTATAGAGG
Source organism: Ruminococcus sp. (assembly GCA_021200215.1). GTDB lineage: Bacteria > Bacillota > Clostridia > Oscillospirales > Ruminococcaceae > UBA5884. The sequence goes on from JAJQGV010000106.1 coordinate 9,467, forward strand.
ATTTACCGTAGAAGGTGTTGAAGTGTTATCATACTATCGTAAAGGTCACTGGACAGTTATTGGTATATATGCTATAATTATGATGCTCTTTATGAACGTCTATGGAAGTTATAAGGTATGGTATCTTAAGACAGAAGATGCTATATACTCGCAGATAATCTCGATACTATGTGCCAACATAGTTGAGTACTTTCAAATAAGTCTTATAGGTAAGGATTTTATGCCTGTTACTCCTATGGCTATGCTAACCATATTCGATTTAGTCTTTGCGTTTGCTTGGACGTTTGGCATATCGGCACTGTTTAGAAAGTTGTATCCACCTAGAAAGATGGTCATGATATATGATGGCTCTAACAACGCTCAAACGTTAGTAGAAAAGATGAGCCTTAGAAGTGACAAGTACATTATATGTAAGGCTGTATGTACATCTGATGGTATGAAAAATATCATAAAAGAGATTGATGGGTATGACGGCATTATTATCTCTGATATAGACAACGAAATTAAAAGTAGGTTGGTAAAGTACTGCTTTGAAAATCACAAGAGAGCCTACATAACTCCATCTATTTCAGATATCATTCTTAGGGGTGCTGACGATGTTACACTCTTTGATACTCCTCTAGTGCTATGTAGAAACAATGGACTCTCATTTGAACAGCGTTTTTTTAAAAGGGGTTTCGATATCCTAGTATCTATTATAGCGTTAGTACCACTATCCATAGTTATGTTAGCGTGTGCCATTGCCATAAAGCTTGAAGATGGCGGTAAGGTTCTATATAAACAGGTTAGACTCACCAAAGATGGTAAAAAGTTTAAAATATACAAGTTTAGAAGTATGATTGAAAATGCAGAGGTTAATGGCCCTCAATTGGCTCAAGATAATGATACTCGCATTACTAAGGTTGGTGCAGTATTAAGAAAGTACAGGCTTGATGAGATTCCACAGCTTTTTAACATCTTAAAAGGTGATATGTCTTTAATAGGCCCTAGACCTGAACGCCCTGAACTTACTGAAAAATATCAAAAGGATATGCCCGAATTTACTTACAGATTAAATGTTAAAGCTGGTTTAACTGGATATGCTCAAGTTACTGGTAAGTACGATACTACACCTTATGACAAGCTTAAAATGGACTTAATGTATATTGAAAACTATTCATTACTTTTAGACGTGAAAATCTGTTTTATGACTTTAAAGATTATTCTCTTTCCAGTAAAAACTAACTCGGAAGAGTTAGGCGAATAGTTAGTATCTTTTAGGCATCTTGGTATGGTTATATACCAAGATTGCACTATTTATATATAAGGGAGGTTTTTCCATTGAAAGACAAGGATTTTATATCCAATGCGGACAAGATTAGAGAACTTAGCAAGGCTTATCCTAAAGATGATGAAAAGTCTAAAAAGCTATTTGGCGGTAATAAGGCTAATCTTGAAAAGATTGATACCTTTGGTAATGCTCAAAATAGGTTTAACAGTAACGTTTGCAGAGCTTTAGATGATACTAATACATCTTTTCAAGAACTATGTGACAAGATTAATACACTTGAAACTAAACTTGCTACTGTAGTTCAACAGAACGATTCTTTAAAATCTAGAATTAACGCTCTACAAAAGAATGATGTTATGGTTATAGATAGTTGCATTAAGGCTTGTGCCGAAAATACTACTTTGATAAATAACTATGTTAGAAAGATTAATCCTACTTTAAGAGATAACGTCAATTACGATGGTAAAAAAGAGATATCTATTAATACCTTAAATGATGCCCTCGCTTTTGGTAAGGAAAAGAATCTAAACGATATTGATTTTAATGCTTGGAGTACTTACTATAAGAATATTTTAAGGGGTGAACTCCATAACATTTCTATAGATGGTGCTAAGAATATTGTAACCGTTCTATGCAAGGGAGCTTTAAAATCTTTTAAAGATGCTAACGCTCATAACGATGCTTTCGATGTGTACAAAACTTTAAAAAGGTCTAGTATATATAATATAAAGTTTGTATCTATAGAAGATTCTTTAGAACACCCTATATTCGATGGTGATTTCATATGTGTACCATCTGTAGGTGCAGGAACATACGTTTCAGTTATAGAATCTGCTTTGTGTGTGCTATGTAATGATAGTTTAGATATCCTTAACGATTACAGCGAACTATTAACTCAAAAGACTATCTTTAAACTTACTCAAGAGGATTGTTTTGACGGTCTTAATAAGGACTTCTTAGAAGAACTTAGATATTTCAACGATTTAGGTATACACAAGTACTTAATATCCTCTAGTGAGGTTGGCAATATGCTAGTTAAGAACGGTCTGCACGAGGCTACAACATTCTCTGAGAGTTCATTTGTAGATGTGGTTGAAACTTTTCTTGAAGAATCCACTGTAAAGAACGTTATTACCTTAAAGGATTGGAAAGACGCTCTCAAGAAATCTAATAAGAGTTTAGCTATTAGTAATCAAGATGTTATTAAATATCATAAAGAACACGGTTTTAATACCTACACCTCTAAGATATTTAACTTTATGGAACTTCAAAACGTTGGTTTAATCTTAGAAGATAGGTTTGACAATAACAAGAATCTTAACACCTTAGATATATCTTGTGGCGATGGAAGAATCACTCAAGAGTGTTTAACGTATGGCAAATGCACTGCTATTGATACTAATATAGATTATATTAAAGATAAGGTTAAAGGTGCTGATGTATCTAAGTTAGACTATATATCCGATGATGTTAAAGGCTCTTTTGATGCTATTACTTGCTTTAGGTTCATTAATCATTTTGACTATGCTACTAGAAAGACTATCTATAAAAAGATACTATCTAACCTAAAAGATAACGGTATATTTATTATGGACGTTCCAAGCGTAACGTTTGAAAGTTCTAATAAGAAAGTTTGGCAAGATTGCGAACTATATCAAAAGTGTTGGACTAAGCAAAGCATTACCGAAGAACTAAAAGCCAACGGTTTTAAGATTAGATATATTATCCCTACTGGTGAAGATTTAAACAATCCTATAACTTGGACTATTGGTGCTATAAAAAATTATTAATAAAAATATTAGACCACCCTATATATTAAGGGTGGTCTTTACCCATATATAATTACTTTCCTAATACATCTTCAATGGATTTTGCACATCTATCTATAGCCATATCTATCTCATTAGAATCTATTATCAATGGTGGATTGAAGTACAGTACATTCCCTAGAGGTCTTAATAGGAGTCCTCTTGTTAGTGCTTTTTTATATATTTCATATCCCAAACGCATTTCACTAGGAAATCCCTCTTTAGATGACCTATCTTTTACTAATTCAATGGCATTTATTAAACCAATGTGACGTATCTCGCCAACATTCTCATGTTTTCCTAAACGCTTTAATAGTTCACTATGAAGATATTCAGCATTTATTTGAGCGTTCTGCAAGATGTTATCTTCTTTAAAAATCTTCTGTACAGCCAATCCACAAGCACAACCTAACGGATTTCCACTATATGTATGAGAATGCATAAATGCCGTACCCTTATTGTAATCATCGTAGAATGCATTGTAAATTTGGTCAGTAGTGATGGTTATTGCCATAGGCATATATCCACCCGTCAACCCCTTAGATATACACATAATATCAGGAGATACTTCTGCATGGTCAAAGGCAAACATTTTACCAGTACGACCAAAACCCGTAGCTATTTCATCGGCTATCAATAGAACGTTGTACTCATCGCAAAGTTTACGGAGTTTCTTTAGGTACAATGGAGGATATATCTTCATACCCGCACTGCCTTGTAACAGAGGTTCTACAATCATGGCACACGTTTCATGAGCGTGTTCCTCAAAAGATTTTACAGCGTGTTCAAAACATTCACAGCTACAGCATTCACGAGATTTTCCATAGGGACATCTAAAACAATCGGGGGCTTGTATACGAATAGTATCCATAAGCATTGGATTGTATATCTTAGCATATAGGTCTAAAGTACCCACAGATAATGCTCCAATAGTTTCTCCATGATACCCATCAGATAGGCACATAAACCTAGTCTTTTCAGGGTGTCCTGTTTGGTAGCAATATTGAAAAGCCATCTTTAATGAACATTCCACTGCCGATGAGCCATTATCTGAAAAGTTAAATCTGTTTAGACCTTTGGGAACTATCTCTAATAATTTTTCAGTTAATTCTATAACTGGTTTATGTGTAAAGTTAGCAAATATAACGTGTTCAAGAGAATCTAATTGATTTTTAACACTTTCGTTAATCTTAGGGTTACAATGTCCTAGCAGATTACACCACCATGAACTTACTATGTCTATATATTCATTTCCGTCAACATCATATAAATATATTCCTTTGCCATGGTCTATTACTATTGGCGGTAGTTCCTCGTAATCTTTCATCTGTGAACATGGGTGCCATATGTGAGCCAAATCTCTTTCTTGCCAAGTATTCATAAAAAACTCCTTTAACTAAATAAACTTATTAGATGTTTACAATCTATATTAATATCTGTACAGCCATTAGGGACTGTAGCAATTACTGGAACTTTAGTAATATTTTGAATCATATTAACGTTATCAACTTCCATTTGATTGCCCGTCCAACGGTTTAATATGATTCCCTTACACTCAATATTGATACTTTCCATATATTTAATGGTTAGTACGGTATAGTTAATAGTTCCAAGTCCAGCATCTGCGACCAATAGAGTATCTAAGTTTAGAGCCTTTATAATATCTTCTAAGAAGATTTTATGTTCTTCATCATAACGTATAGGACATAGTATGCCCCCACTCCCCTCGACTAACATATAATCATGTTTTAGAGATATCTTTTCAAAGTCGCATTTAACCTTGTTCATCTCTAAAGGATTCCCCTCTATCTGCGTTGCTAGATGTGGAGATACTGCATTTTCATATACATAAGATACCATCTCATTGATACTATCTTTTAGGTTAGCAATATCTTTAACGTGTTGAGCATCGCCAACTATAAGATTATCATTACTATCATAGTAAGCACCACTCAAAGCCGATTTATAATATCCAGTGTTAAAGCCGTTGTCATTTAATTTTTTTGCTAGTAGACCGCTTATGTAAGTTTTTCCTACATCTGTGCCAGTTGCTGTGATAAATATGTTCTTACTCATTAAATAGTTTCACCTCAAATCCTAAAGATTTTATCATATTCATATCTTTTTCAATAGATATTCCCGACGTAGTAAGCATATCACCAGATATTACAGCGTTTGCTCCCGACTGAAAACATCGCTTTCCAAAATCTTCAAGGAGTCCACGACCACCAGCTAATCTTATAAAAGATTTTGGATTTATAAATCTAAATATAGCTACTATTCTGCACATCTCATCGTTGGTGAGTATAGAGTTATCTGCATATGGTGTATTATGTATTGGATTTAACATATTAATAGGTATAGACTGTACTCCTAACTCTCTAACAGACAGTGCTAAGTCTATTCTATCTTCCATAGTTTCACCAAGACCCATAATGCCCCCACTACAAACATTTAAGCCTACACTCTGTGCAGATTTTATAGCCTTTACCTTATCATCGAAGGTGTGCGTAGTACACACATTAGAAAAGTTATTCCTAGAGGTTTCTAAGTTATTGTGAACTCTTTCCACGCCGTACTTTTTAATCTTTGCGAACTGTTGAGCATTTAGTAGTCCAAATGATACGCAAACTTTCACATTAGTTTCTTTTTTAATGCGTTGTATAGTTTTACAGGCATCATCTATTTCGATATCGTTAAGAGCCTTACCAGATGTTACTATAGAGTATCTAAGTACGCCACGTTGGTCATTGTAGTGAGCCTGTTCTAATATGGTATCACTGTCTAGTAAAGGATACTCGTCTATCTTAGTACAGTAGTGTGCCGATTGTGCACAGTACTTACAATCTTCAGAGCATCTACCACTTTTGCCATTGATTATAGTACACATATCGAAAGCATTGCCACAGAAATATTCTCGTATTTGGTTAGCATATAAGCATAACTCATCTAAGGGGGAATCTATTAGTAGTAGAGCCTCATCTTTTGTGATTAACTTTCCTTGTATAATCTCATCTTTTAGAGTTTTTAACATTCTTAGACTTCCTTTCAAAGTAGTATCTATAAGATATTATATCATAATGGGTTAAAATAGTCAACTAATATTACAAAGTTTAGGTGACTGATATAATGATGTACATAAAAAAGATGTACCTACTAAAATAGATACATCTTTTTGTTTATAATAGAATAATATTTAATATCCAAACTAGTTTAGATGCCAAATATCTCTAGCGTAGTCATCAACGGAACGGTCAACAGAGAATATTCCCGCATTTGCCGTATTGATTAATGACATCTTAGCCCATCTTTCCTTATCGTTGTAGAGTTCTGAGGAGTACTGTTGAGCTTTTCTATATGAATCGAAGTCTGCAAGAACCATATAAGGGTCTTTCTTTCTAAGCGATTCTGCAACTTCATTGAAAGTACAACCATTTATGCCCTTATACATTCTTTCAATGGCTTCTTTAATAGTTGGATTACCATTATAATGATTCTCAGGGTTATAGTGTGGTTTTAATGCATTAACTTCTGGTGTGGACATACCAAATATGATAATATTATCTTTGCCAACAGCATCATATATTTCAACGTTAGCACCGTCCATAGTACCTAAAGTTATTGCACCATTAAGCATTAACTTCATGTTACCAGTACCAGATGCCTCTGTACCTGCTAAAGAAATCTGTTCAGAGATATCTGCAGATGGCATTAATAGTTCAGATAGTGTTACCTTGTAATCTTCTAGGAAGTATACGGCTAACTTATCCTTTAGCTTAGGATTCTTTCTAATCTCTTCAGAGATTGCCCAAATCATCTTAATGATTTGTTTAGCTAGATAATATCCAGGAGCAGCCTTTGCAGCAAAGATATAGGTCTTTGGAGTGAAATCGGCATTAGGATTCTGTAGTAGGTAGTTATAATCTGCAATGATGTTCAAAGCGTTTAGATGTTGACGTTTATACTCATGTAATCTCTTAACTTGAACATCAAAGATGCTATCAGTATTTAAGATAACTCCATTAGAGTGATTTTTAACATACTTAGCGAAACGTTCCTTATTTTCCTTTTTAATCTTTTGAATCTCTTCAAGGACAGCCTTATCGTCTGCATATTTTAGGAATCCGCTTAAGTTAGCACCATTATCTAAGAAAGAGTTACCTAACTTACTCTGTAGTAGCTTAGTTAAGCCAGGGTTAGATTGATATAACCATCTTCTGTAAGCTATACCGTTAGTTACGTTCTTAAACTTAGTAGGTGTATCTTGATACTCATCATTAAATACAGAATCCTTTATAATCTGTGAGTGTAACTTAGATACGCCATTTACACTATGTGAACCTACTACGCATAATGTTGCCATGTGAATCTGATTATCTTTAACTATAGACATTCTAGTAGTCTTAGCAGAGTCGTAACCGTTTCTCTCCATAAGTTCCTTGCAATAACGGTTGTTAATCTCTATTATTATTGAGAATATACGTGGAATAACTTCTTTAACAAGGTTCATATCCCACTTTTCAAGAGCTTCTGCCATTACTGTGTGGTTAGTATATGCAAAGGTATTGGTTACTATATGCCAAGCCTTTTCCCATGAGTAACCACAGTCATCGAGAAGTATTCTCATTAACTCTGGAATTGCTAGAGTTGGGTGGGTATCGTTGATATGGATAGCTACCTTTTCGTGTAGATTATCAAGAGTACCATATACTGCCATGTGATTATTTACTATATCACCAATAGATGCTGCACACATAAAGTACTGTTGTCTTAACCTTAAAGACTTACCCTGTAAGTGATTATCGTTAGGATATAGTACCTTAGATATAGCATTTGCAATGTTATTCTGTCCTAGAGCCTTATCGTAATCGCCCTTGTTGAACATTTCCATATTAAAGCTTGGTGCTTTAGCAGTCCATAGACGTAGTACAGATACACCCTCGGAATCATAACCAGATACATATAAATCATAAGGTACTGCTGTAACGGTGCTATAGTTTACATGGTTAATATGATGATATTGATTATCCCAATATTCGTGAAGTTCACCTTCAAAGTGAACATCTATAGCCATTTCTGGCTTAGAATCTAGCCAAACGCTACCACCAGGTAACCAGTTGTCAGGGAGTTCAGTCTGCCAACCGTCCTCTATCTTCTGCTTAAAGATACCATACTCATAACAGATAGAATATCCCATAGCTGGATATCCTTGTGTTGCCATACCATCTAGGTAACACGCTGCAAGACGTCCTAAACCACCATTACCTAAACCTGCATCTGGTTCATACTCGTAGATGTGTTCAATGTTAGCTTTGAAATCATCTTTTAGTACAGCAGTAACCTCATCGACTAAACCTAGATTATATATACTAGTCTTTAAAGAGCGTCCCATTAGGAACTCCATAGATAGATAGTATACTTGCTTTCTGCCCATAGAATGAGCCTTATTTATAAAGCGTTGTCTTTTCTGTTTTAGTATGGAAACTATAACAGTAGATAATGCCTTATATAACTGTGCATCGGAAGCCTCATCAGGGGATACGTTAAAATCAGAAGATAGTATCTTAACTAACTCTTGCTTTAATTCTTCTTTAGTGATTGCTTTTTCCAATCTAAACACTCCATTCTTCATAACATAAATAGCATTATTTGTTAAGATATAAGTCACTATATCTTAGTTTACACAGTTAATTATATCTCAAATTGGTATATTTGTCAATGACAATGGATTTAATTTTATGTTATCCACACAAAAATTTAAAGAACCTTAAAAATATTAAGGTTCTCGTACAAAAAGTATTAATTATATGGTCATAAGATTTTTATGTTACTCTTTAGAATATACTGCAACTACTTCGCCAACGAATGCAGTATGTATAGGGTTAGTATCACTGTACCACTTACTACAAGATGTATCGATAAAATTATTAATATCAAGTTGTTGAGCATATAGTTTTTTGCATACAAATACAAGCTTAGCTTGTTCAAAAGCCACACCACCATTTAATTCAATAGGCTTTAGACCAGTTTCAGCGACCTTATCAACAACTTTTCCAGAGTGAGAGCCACAATAGTTTAGTATATCCTTGCAGTCTTGTGGATAGAACGATATAGTAAAAGTATCGCTGTTATTGATAAAGTTAAATGTATGCCTATTACTTCTAACTACGGTAGTAATCACATTTTTACCCCACATTACTCCTACACTACCCCATGATGCCGTCATAGTGTTGAACTTATTAATATCACCCGCAGTTAATAAGAACCATTCCTTACCTATGGCAGTAAATGGATTAATATTAAGTTCCTCTATATTGATAGGCTTTAAAGACATATAAAAATCAATCCTTTCAAAATATAATCTATAATAATACTATCACATTGGATATTTTTTGTCAAGCTTTTAGTACTGCACGATATTTTAATCTAAGTTTATCGGTAACCAAAGCGATAAATTCACTATTGGTAGGTTTACCCTTGCAAGTATTTACAGTATATCCAAAGAAAGAGTTTATAGTATCTAAGTTTCCTCTGTCCCACGCTATCTCTATTGCATGACGAATAGCACGTTCTACTCGTGATGGAGTAGTTTCAAACTTTTCAGCAACGTAAGGATATAGTTTCTTAGTAACACTCTCAAGCAATGACTTATTAGTAATAGATGCTACTATAGCTTCTCTAAGGTAGTGATATCCTTTAACGTGTGCAGGTACTCCCAATTGATGTATAATGTCAGTCACTATAATCTCAAGGTCATTTATTGGAAGTGTGTTTTCATTTTTGTTAAAGTTCTTATCGAAATCTTTTTTATGTTCGCTATAGGTTGGTTGGTTAAATAGAGATTGTATTCTATCTCCAAGAGTTTCTACAGAGAAAGGTTTAATCATGTAATAAGATGCTCCGTTTTCCATAGCTTGTTTTTCAAAAAAAGGATTGTCAAACGTAGAGGTAACTATAAACATAGGTTTTTTTACCCCTGCAGAAGAGATTTTCTTCATAAGTTCAATCGCATCGTAGTTAGGTATTACCATATCTACAACTACTACGTCTGGTTTTTCGTTCTTAATGGCTTCAAATAGAACCTTGCCGTCTTTTTGGCGTGTTATAACGTATAATCCTCTCTTTCTAAGACAACTTGCACACATAATACCATATTCGGCAGTATCATCACCAATAAGAACTTTTAATTTGTTTACCATTTAAATATTCCTCCTAAGATTTTATTACTACCATATTTTAACACATATTTCTATGGAAATCAATACCATTTTTAAAAAATTTTAAAAAAATTTTTCACAATAAACCATTAAGAAGATATCATGTGTCGAAATATGTCGACTGCTAACTCTAGCCACGTTGAATAGATTGTCTATAGGTTTTTCAATCGTAGAACAAAATTTTTTCTACAAACAAAATTCGACAAAATATGCAGTATATTTATGTTAATATATACAAGCAGTTAATCAACAATCTTTTCACAAGGAGCATCTTCCTTAGCCATCTTATCAAGGTGTTTTTGCCTACGTTTAGAACGCTCATCGTAGGAAAAGAATCTAACTAAGCATATTAATACCAATAATATTAACGGAACTATACTTACAAAATGCCTATTAAAATACTTTTCTGAAAGGGGTTGCAATTCAGAATCGGTTAAGCCGTACTTATCCGCTATTTCAGATATCTTTACCATTACTACCATACATATTGTAAAACCTGTAGATTGCATTATCATGGGTACAATATTAAATCTACATAGGCACAATACTGTAGATACTATCATAAGCAACGAGGAAAATAACATTGTGTACCCATAAAAACACATATTGTTCATTAAAGTATGCTGATATTCTAACATATCGGGGTTGTTGTATATGTTTTGATTTGCGTTGGATATCATTCCATATGCACCTAGACAGTTTAAAAAGATAGGTGAGATGACAGTAGATATTATTAATGCCATCTGTAACAACCTTATAACTATTTTGTATTTTTTAATAAAAATCACTTCCAAATATTTTGATATTCATATTATATCACTAAACCACGTTAAAATCAACTGATATTTAAACTTTAAGGTATTAATATACTCTAATAATTCACCCTAAAATGTTAATATTATTACTAGATGTACTTGTTTCTATAGGTTGTGATTTTAAGTATATCAACACAGAAAAAGGAGATTTTTTAATGAAAAGATGCTTACGAGCTTTTTCAGGTGTAATAATACTTTTTCTTATAAGTATATGCATTATGATTGTATACTATACTGTTGAACTTCCAGACTCTTTCAATTTGACTAGAGGCTCAGTCCTAAAGATAGAATCCATAGCCACCATATCTTCTACACCTACTAATGAAGATATCGATGTGCAATCCTCTAGTAGTAAGATTATGCCCATAACTGAAGTTTCTACTCTTAAACTTTTTGGCGTTATACCTATTAAGAACGTTGAAGTGAACACTGTAGAAACTCAACTACTAGTGCCTAGTGGTGAACCTTTTGGAATTAAATTGACTATGGACGGTGTTATGGTCATAGGTATAGGTGAAGTTGATAGTAAGGAAAGTCTACACTCATCACCTGCAAAGGATAGCGGTATACAGAAAGGAGATATTATCCTCTCTTTAAATGGAACAGAAGTAGACAGCAACAAGGAACTTCAAAGCATTATTTCGGAAAGTGATGGCGATACCTTAGAAGTTGTTCTTAGACGTGATGACGAAGAGATAGAAACTAGTGTTACTCCTGTATATTCAGAAAGTAGCCAAACCTATGAGGCTGGTATATGGGTAAGAGATAGCTCTGCTGGTATAGGTACTATAACCTATTACAAAGCAGATGGAACATCTTTTGCAGGACTAGGTCACCCCGTTTGCGATGTGGATACTGGTGAGATAGTTCCTATATCTAGTGGAGAGGTTGCATCGGTAAATATTAATGGTGTTAAAAGTGGTGTTGCAGGTTCTCCAGGTGAGCTTATTGGTAGCTTTATATCCACTGAGTCTATTGGTGAGATATCGTTAAACAATTCGTATGGTATATTTGGTGTCATGGATAATCAAGTATCTTTAGACAATGCCATACCTATGGGTTTTAAACAAGATATCTCCATCGGTGAGGCTACCATATTAACCACCATAGATGGCACATCTCCTAAAGAGTATTCTATAGAGATTGAAAAGATAGACTACAACAGCAATGAAAGTTCTAAAAATATGGTAATCCGCATAACCGATGAGGAACTCCTTAGCAAAACAGGAGGCATAGTTCAAGGCATGAGTGGAAGCCCTATAATACAAGATGGTAAACTGATTGGAGCTGTAACTCATGTATTCATAAATGACCCTACTAAAGGTTATGCTATATTCTGTGAAAACATGGTCAACAACGGAAATTAGATAGAAAAAATCACAGCGTTTTGAATTTGCATAACGCTGTGATACCTTTTTATTAGTAAACTCAATATTATAAGAGTGCGATATGCGTACATTGGTACGCATGAATTGACCTCGTGACAGTATGGGATAACGA
>JAJQGV010000113.1 GCA_021200215.1 Ruminococcus sp.
GTCCTAAAAAGAAGAAAAAATCTATATTAACTAGAATCTTGATAGTATTATCAATATTATTATTAGGCGGAATATTTATGTCTTTTGTGTCTCCTAATATGCTTGAAAAACCAGTAATATACTTATATCCCACAGAGGAAACGCAAGTAGAAGTATCTGTTAATATTAAAGATGGTCATTTTACTTGTACATATCCAAAGTATGAAAACGGTTGGAGCGTTACTGCTGAACCTAATGGAACTATCTACGATTCCAATGGTGACGAATATTATTGTCTATACTGGGAAGGTCAAAGCAACATCGATTATAATATGTCTAAAGGTTTTGTAGTTAAGGGACAAGATACTGCCGATTTCCTTAGGGAAAAACTTCTATACATGGGATTAACTCCTAAAGAGGCTAACGAGTTTATCATCTATTGGCTACCTCAAATGGAAGAAAATCCTTATAACTTGATTACTTTCCAAAATGATATCTATTCCGAAAATGTAGAGTTGATTGTAAATCCAACTCCAGATAGTGTTCTAAGAGTATTCATGGTATATAAACCACTTGATGAGTTCATACAAATCGAAGAACAAGAACTTTCCACGTTCGAACGTACGGGATTCTCTGTTATCGAATGGGGTGGAAGCGTTATTAATTAATGATGAATAATTATTTTGAGGTGATTATTATCCAAAAGTTTATAAAAATATTGGCTAAGATTATCAAAGCAATACTAATATCCTCATTAATTGGAATTACTTTGGGAGTAATGATATTTATGTTCTACGTTATATCTAAAATATAAATAAAGATTGTTAATAATGGCAATCTTAAATATAGAATTTTATTACAATGGAGGTTACTATTATGAAAAAAAGAATAGGTATTCTAACTAGTGGTGGAGATTGTCCGGGGTTGAACGCTACTATCAGAGGAGTTGTTAAGGCTTGTTATGAAATGCTTGGCGAAGATAATGTTCAAATTGTAGGAATATCTAATGGATATTATGGACTTATCCACAATATGGCTAAGGATATGCAACCATCTGACTTTTCGGGTATATTAACATTAGGAGGTACTATTCTAGGTACTAAAAGACAACCTTACAAAATGATGACCGTTATAGGTGAAGACAACATCGATAAGGTTAAAAGCATGAAAGAAACCTACAAAAAACAAAAGTTAGATGTTCTATTAACTCTTGGTGGCAATGGCACTCATAAGACTTCTAAACTTCTTGCAGACAATGGTTTAAACGTTATAGGTCTACCTAAAACTATCGATAACGATATATATGGTACAGATGTTACTTTCGGTTTCCATAGTGCAGTAGATATAGCTACTGATACTCTTGACAGACTTCATACTACTGCTACAAGTCACTCAAGAATTATGGTATGCGAGATTATGGGTAATAAGGCTGGTTGGCTTACACTATATTCTGGTGTCGCTGGTGGTGCTGATGTTATCTTGATACCTGAAATTCCTTACGATATCAATAAGGTTTGCGATGCCCTAATTAAGCGTTCTGAAAAAGGCAAGAACTTCTCGATAGTTGCCGTGGCTGAAGGCGTCTTTGATGTAAATGAGGCTCAAATGAAGAAAAAAGAACGTGCTAAGAAACGTGAAAAAGAAGGTATTACTACTGCTACCAACAGAATCGCATCACAGATTCAACAGATTACTGGTATTGAAACTAGAACTTGTGTACCAGGTCATATGCTTAGAGGTGGTAGCCCTAGTGCTTATGATAGAGTCCTTGCTACTAAGTTTGGAGTCCATGCTGCACAACTTATACGTGATGAAAAATACGGCAGAACTGTTGCTATGGTAAACTCTAAAATTACCTCTAACAAACTTGAAGATATTGCAGGTCTAACTAAGTTCGTTCAACAAGATAGTCAACTTGTTATTACTGCTAAAGACTTAGGTATTAAGTTTGGTGACTAACTATTCTCTTGAAATATATTAGCTACCCCACTTTTAATGAAACTTAGATGGGGTAGCATCTATAATGATATATTCTATATCTACAAAAAATGAAAAGGTCTATGCCTTTTCGTTTTTATTTTTTTGTATTTATATATTTATTTTTTTCAAAAAGTATGATATAATTATCTTAAACACTATAAATTAACAGATTTAAATATTTTTAAGGAAGTGGTTATACATGGGAAAAATATCAACTTTTATTAATGGACTATTATGCGTGGCTTTAGTTGGTGGAATATGTTATGAGGGTTTTAGTATATACTCTAGTTTTTCAAGAATACCTAACTCAAATGTAACTAGTATAAGTATAGGTGAAAGCAATGTTAATAATGAGATAAGTCAAACTGAAGAAACTACTACCGATGGTTCAGTTCTATTTAGAAATATTCAAGTTGAAAATAAGGTGGATTTATATTCAGGAAATTTAGTAAATGTCACTATTGACAACTACTCGGATTATTATTCTAAAAATTTGGAGCTTTCAAACATCTATGAAAATAGAAATGAGTACTATGCCGTAAACAGTATAGATGATGAGATTAGTTCTAACGTTATTGGTGAACTCAACAGTATGCTCTCGGACTTTGGACAGGCTACAGACAATACGGACTCTATGATTAAGTTAGCATATATCTATCCAGATGACTTAACCGATATATTAAAATGTGACCATATTACTGGACTCTCTTTTAACCTTAGTTCATATGATGGCAACACTATTGAAGATTTTAATGGTTCGGGTGACTTCTCTTGGATTATGGACAGAGCCGATAAGTATGGTTTTATTCAACGTTACCCATCAGATAAGGTTCAGTATACTGGTATAGATGAACCTAGTCACTTTAGATACGTTGGGTTGCCACACTCATCGTATATGAAAGAAAATAATCTTTGCCTTGAAGAATACATAGCTACCGTTAAACTATATACGTATGATAACCCTCTTGAGATTACTACTTTCAACGGCAGAACTTATGACGTATACTACGTTTCTGCATACTTCGATGATAGCTATACTAACATACCTATACCTATGGACAAAGAGTACAGTATATCGGGTGACAATGTAGAGGGATATATAGTTACTGTTAAGGTTTCGGGCTAATATTACTAGATATATAAAAAGGAACATCTAAATATAGATGTTCCTTTTTTATATATATCTAATTTATAAATATTGTTACCATTCTATTAGTCCTAGTAGGTACTTTTTAAGGTAAAGTAGGTCTGCGGTGTTAGTTTTGCCATCTAGGTTTATATCGCCACGTGGATATACACTATCGCCTATGGTGAACGCTGTTATTGAATCTTCGCTTTCGCCTATTGTGATATCATCATCAGTTTCTTTAGAAATTGGTGTTGATACAGAATCAAGAAATTTCCATGATAAATCACCTGACTCCATATATGCTTCTTGATAAAAACTACAATCTTCCATAAGAAAGATAGCAGTTACCATATAATAATCTACTGCAGACTTTTCCTCACCAGTATCGGAATCAATATAAGCATCACGCTGTATTCTTTGAATATTAATAGCATCAGTACCACCCTCTATAGTACCATTATCTAAATCGATTGTGATTACTCTTTCTACATCACTTGGAATTTCAACATCTTCTTCATTCATGACATATGATGACCTATCACTACCATAATAATATTGAGTAGTAGTAACACCATCTTCAATTATTTTAAATATAGCCTCTTCAATCCCGTTTTCCATTAACCAATCATAGTCATACACTGAATCATCAACGTCACCCAAATTTACTTCGCCAACAGCACTAACATTCATTGGAATAAGTGTTGTACTGCCTAGTGTTGCAACTGCCATTACACAAGCCAATATTTTTTTTAAGTTCTTCATATAAATACCCCCTTAAGTTAATGGCATACCAACAGCTGTATCGAAATCAACTATAGTAAACCTATATATTGAACCTATTATCTTAGTACCATATGAATAATTGGAATCGTGTGAAGAATGTATTGCTATTACTGTATCATTAGTATTATCAATAACTGGCCCTCCACTCATTCCACTTGATGTTGTACACGTAGTTGAAACTCTATCTTCATTTTCTCCTGCAGTAATAGAAGTCACAACACCCGTACTATACATAGGATAGAGATAGTTAGGATTCAATGTAGCGTCATAACCATATCCTTTAGTAGTTACTGAATGACCAACAACTCCACTAGTAGGTATACCAATTTCATAATATCCAATACTAGGAGCTTTTCCTATTTCTTTATTTAATTTTACAACAGCATAATCATATTTATAGTTTGATTCGCCATTTTCAAAAAACTTACTTGGAATGAATACACCATCAGCTATAGATTTAGCACTACTTAATGCAGCACCTTCATATACTCCAGCACTAAATCCAACAGTACTTAAGTCAACTCTTAATTCCCCTGTATCACCACTCATTAAGCAATGAGCCGCAGTAAGAACTAAGTCATTTGCTATTAAAAAGCCAGTACCACTTATTGCTCCATCATTAACAGTAAGCCAACCTATTTTATTATCTGTTTCCGTCATTATGCTTAAACCACTACTATTTCCTGAAGTGATAGAGCAAACTGAGATGAACTCATCAAACTGTTCTTGAGCATCAAAATATTCTTGCAAACCCTCCATGTTATTGTCAACCAATACACTAGAGGTAGTACCATCTTCTAAATCATAATATGTAAATTCCATATAGTCTGGATTAGAAGATTCCACCTCATTAAATTCCTCTTGAATAGCCTCAATATCTGTTGTATCAGCACTAGCACCCATAGGTGCAACTGATAAACACATGGTTAAAGCTGCAATGCCACTGACAAGCTTTTTAACGAAAGTATTCATCTTTAAAATCCTCCTCTTATAAAATATAAGTAAGTTTTAAACTTACTATAATATAATTATATGCTTAAAGAT
>JAJQGV010000136.1 GCA_021200215.1 Ruminococcus sp.
TGTGGTGGATTATTATCTTTTAGTAGCTCTTAAATGTGGTGAGCTAATCTAAAAGCGTGGTGGATTATTATCTTTTAGTAGCTTCTTAAATGTGGTGAGCTAATCTGAAAGTGTGGTGGATTATTATCTTTTAATAGCTCTTAAATGTGGTGAGTTAATCTAAAAGTGTGGTGGATTCATACCTTTAGTTGCTTTTAAATGTGGTGAGTTAATCTAAAAGTGTGGTGGGAGAATATTTTCAAAAATTTCGGTGCAATTAACGTAGGTGTGCAGTTTGGCCAGCCGACCAGCCATTCGTGTTTTATGGCTTGTTTTAGAGATACATGTTTTTAAAAACTTGTTTTTGCTTGTTTTAGAGAGCCACAACCCGCATAGCTACGTGGATTGCGAACCCTAATGTTGCGGGGAAATAATGTAATGTGGTGTTGAAATAATTTTAACGTTGCTGGAAAATAATTCTAATGTGGCGGGCGAATAATTGTAATGTTTCGAGCAAATCATAAATTGTGCAAAAAAGCTTTTCATTTTTACCACATGAGAAATTTTTAATTTGACTTTTGCCACATTACGTGTTATAATATATTTACAGATTATGAGGAGATTTTTATGGGAAAAAAAGTTAAATATTTAGTGGAAAAATCTAACGTTTTGAATACCCTTAATACTTCCAATATGACTTTGAATGAACTTAGATTTTTTTTAGTGTATCTATCCAAGATAAATGCTAGAGAGTTATCTTCTCGAAAGGTTAGGATAAATATAAAGGATTTTGAAAGTCTGTTTCACATAGAACTTAATACTACACTTTTTGATAATCAAATTAAGAAGATTATGTCTAGGGTGGTAGAAATAAAGGAAAATGGAAAAAAAAAGTATCTAACTTTGTATAGTTGTTTTGAGTGGAATACTGACTATCCTAAAGTTTTAGAGATATCTTGCAATGATATGATTTTGCCTTATCTATTCGAGCTTAAGAAGAACTATACTACATATATGATTGAAAGTATAAGTAGACTAAATTCAGTATCTAAGATTAGGTTGTATGAAATCTGTAAGCAGTATGAAAAGTTAGACACAATTAAGATAGATTTAAGAGAGTTACAAGAGATGTTGGGTTGTTCTACCTATCCAGAGTTTAGATATTTTAAGAAAAATACTTTAGACGTAGCTATTAGAGATATCAATAAATATACTGATATAAATGTATCGTATGAAAAGATATTGTCTTGTAGAAGAGTAGTTGCATTGAAGTTTGATATAGTTCCAAAATCTAAGAGAGCTATTGAGCCTATTCAAAAGGCTACCCAAACTTTAGAAAGCTTAAATAATGTTCCAGATGTTATACTTAGTGTATACTATAAGTGTGAACAAGAGTATACTATAGAGCAGTTAAAGAATCTATGGACGGTTGTAGAAATGATGGGTGTTAGAATAGATTTGTATATAGTTAGTACATACTTAAATATTAAGGCTAAGAATAAAGATATTAAGAATATATATGCGTATACATTGTCTATAATCAATTCAGATGTTAAAAGTCTTGCTAATAACTCTCAATATACAAATACTGGAACTAGTTTAACAAATAGTCAATCTAACTCTGTTGACGATGAATGGAATAGTATTATAAACTCTCCTGATTATGAATCTTATTTAAGGTAAATGCATTGAAGATGCTCATAAATGGAATTAAGTGGAATGTTTAGCATTCTTAGTAGATGGATTGTCAATTAGTGTTCCATGTTTAGAAAAGCGTGAGCCATGACAAGGGCAATCCCAAGTATGTTCAGAACTGTTCCAATGCAAGGCACAACCCATATGAGGGCATCTTCTTTTAGATATAGTTAATAGATTTTTAGTAGCCTCAACACCGTTTACAAATAGTTGAGGCTTTAACATACTCCTAGATGGTGAAAAAATATCCTTGTAGATGCTATCTCCTTTAAGGAGAATATCCGTTAAAACCATTGCCGATACCATAGAAGATGTCATACCCCACTTATTAAATCCAGTTGCAACGTATAGATTAGGAGTACGCTTAGAATAATTTCCAATATAAGGAATACCATCTAAGGTAATGCAATCCTGAGTTGCCCATCGATATGCTTCTTTAGAGTTAGGATAGTATTCTTTAGCAAACTTATCCAAAAACCTCCAATTTCCACCATCTTTACCAGTTCTGTGACCACCACCACCTACAAGTAATAGATTCTTATAGTTTCTAAGGGATATACCTTGATTACTTTCATCGATATACATTCCATGCACATTTTTAGCATCTTGTAGTGCAATAACATATGAACGATGTTGGTACATCTTCAGAAAGTACATTCCATATCTATTTATAAACGGAAAGTGACTACATACAATAATCTTATTAGCAGTGATAGTATTATTATCCGTTCTAACTTTATGATTGTCCACTTGTCTAGCGAAAGTATTTTCATAGATGTTTAAATCCTTAGCAATACTGGAAATAAACTTTAATACGTTAAACTGTGCTTGATTTTTAAATTCAACTGCACCAACGGTATTAAATGGAAGTTCATGTGTATCCACTAAATTAGCCTTAAAGTGAATCTTTTCTAAGGATAAGATTTCCTCTTCTAATAGGCTCTTATCGTCTATAGAGTAAACATAGGAATCTTTTATTTCAAAATCACAAGATATGTTCTTACACATATCTCTGTATGTGTTTAGAGCTTTTTGGTTAGCATTTAAATATAGTTGAGCATTTTCAACTCCTAAACTATCTACTAGTTTGTTGTATATTAAACCATGTTGTGATGTTATCTTTGCAGTAGTGTCTTTAGTAATACCACAGCATATAGTATTCGATTCCACTAAAGCATAATTAATACCTTGTTGATGCAGAAAGTATGCACATAATATTCCTGAAATGCCTCCACCAATGATTAAAACATCTGTTTTAATATCCTCATTAAGGGGTTTGAAATGTGGTAGGTTAGAATTATTTGACCATACGGATAACATTATTAAAAATCATCTCCAAACTTAATATATCATAATATATAGTCTTAACAACTTTCATGGATTTTATCCTCTTTCAATCGCTCTTTCTGTTCTGTAATGTAACCATTGACATTACATTTACTATATGATATAATAAAAAGTACAAAGGAGCGTGTTATTATGCAGATTTCAAGTAGGTTTACAATTGCAATTCATATATTTGCGTGTGTTGATGTATTCAAAGATGATTATAAGTTGACAAGCGATTTTCTCGCAAATAGTATAAATGTTAATCCCGTTATTATAAGAAAGGTTATGCAACAACTCAAACGTGCCGAACTGATTAATGTCGCCAAAGGCACAGGTGGAATAGAGCCTACAAGACCACTTAGTCAGATTACTCTCCTTGATATTTTTAGAGCCGTTGACAGCATTGAGAACAATCAGCTGTTTCATTTCCATGAAAATCCGAATACTCAGTGTCCAGTAGGAAGAAATATTCATAATGGTCTTGATGACAAACTTTTGAGTATTCAACAGGCAATGGAAAACAGAATGGCTCAAATTACGGTAGCCGATGTTATAAACGATACTCAGAACTATATCAAAAAAGAGAATGATTGATAAAAATACCGTAGAAATCAACTTCCTACGGTATTTTTTATTGCTATTTTTGTTCACAAAAATTTAACAAATATTTCTTGATGTAACTATTGACATTACATCAAATGCGTGATATAATATAGTTGTAATTAAAAAGGTTACAACTATATTATATCTTAATGGAGGTACGCATTATGAAAATTGCAGTAGTAGCAGGAAACGGTAAGGCAGGAACACTTATCATCAAAGAGGCAGTTGCAAGAGGTCTTGACGTTACAGCAGTGGTTCGTGGCGAAAACAAGACAGTTGCTCAAAACGTTATTATTAAGGACATATTCGATATCACAAAAACAGACCTTGAGGGTTTCGACGCAGTAGTAGACGCTTTTGGTGCTTGGACAGAGGATAAACTTCCACAACATTCCACAACACTCGCTCACCTTTGTGATGCAGTTTCAGGGACAAACACAAGATTAATCGTTGTAGGTGGTGCAGGAAGTCTTTACGTTAACCCTGAACATACAGTTTGTGTATCTGATGGTTCTGATTTTCCTGACATCTTCAAGCCACTAGCAACAGCAATGGCAAAGGCACTCGGTGAACTCCGTGAAAGAAATGATGTTAAATGGACTTATATCAGTCCAGCAGGTGACTTCCAAGCTGACGGCGAAAGAACTGGTGAATACATTTTGGCGGGTGAGGAACTCACTCTCAATGAAAAAGGTGAAAGTATCATATCTTATGCAGATTATGCTATTGCTATGGTTGATGAAATCGTAAACGGTAATCATGTTCAGCAGAGAATCTCCGTTGTAAGAAAGTAATTTTTAAATCAAAAAATAAGTGTGCCGATGGTTTATTTCCTCGGCACATTTATAAATTATCTATTGTTTGAAATAGATTAGCTCCATTTCGCTTATATTTCGATTTTAAGAGGGGGTAGTATCGATAGTATAGTTTCATTACTTAGCATTTAAAAATGCGATAATGAGCTTGTGAGCGGCTCTCAGAGGTATATCTGTTAAGATATTCTTAAATATTCTTGTATCAGCAGATTTTTTGTGAATTATCTATTGTTTGAAATAGATTAGTTCCATTTCACTTATATTTCGATTTTAAGAGGGGGGTAGTATCGATAGTATAGTTTATTACTTAGCATCTAAAAATGCGATAATGAGCTTGTGAGTGGCTCTCAGAGGCATATCTGTTAAGATATTCTTAAATATTCTTGTATTGGTATCGATAAAAAGTACTACAGATTAAAATCTGTTACTAGGCATTGACGAATATTTC
>JAJQGV010000099.1 GCA_021200215.1 Ruminococcus sp.
CAATATACTATTATTAAATATATATTCATATGCATTATTATAATCTTGTAATTCTTTTAAGAGTATGTTCTTTTGCTGTGAACTATCTAATTTGTACCGTTCGGATAGTTTTATTTGTAATGTATCTACAAACTTCTTTAAGATTTTTGGTACGGATATATTTTCAATGGTGTTTTTAAAAGATGTCCTATTTAATAACATAACTTTTAATCTGTAGAGAATCTTATTGGTAAAAGTTTCTCTATGAAAGATAGAACTATTCTTTGAAGATATATCTTGTATGTACTGAACTTCATTTATAGATAGTTCTTCATCTTGAATTAAAAAATCGAAAAGCAACCTATAAAGTTGATAGTAGTATGTATATTTATATAATACTGTCTTACCTATAATATTATCTGTGTATATATACATTATGAATGCTGATAGTATTGGATTGCCTACTATGTTCTTATTGATTAAAGTCAATATCTGTCTGGATTCTTTGGATTTACATACATTATAAGTACTTAAATACGTCCTTATAAACTCACCGTTCTTACTTGATATGATACAGATATCATTGTTTAAGTCATCTTTAGAATACTTTTGTTCCATACATAGGTTAATAATATCATCACATTGATTACGGAACTGTTCATATTGTTGTATAAGTTTGCTTAGTTGAGTCTTTTCTTCTATAGGAAGTGAACTTCTATTTAAACTAGATAATAGAGCATCAAAGATAACTAGATTAAATTTGGTATAAAAATCCACAACACGAAAATCTTTTAATAGTTCCAACAGATTCGTTAATGATATAGTATCCTCATCAATAAAGTACATAGCCAAATTTTGTAAGAGAATCTTATCTTTGCAATGTATACCATACATATTTAAGAATGTCTGTTTAGGATTTTTATCGACAACTTTTGAGAGTTCAATGATATATTCTATTTCTGTATTTAGTTCAATGAACTTAGTATCTGCTGTATCACAATATCCGTAGTAATCTTTTAAGAGCATAAGCGATTTTTGTAGTATACTGTTATATAGTATAACTATGTCATCTTGTATGTACATAGGTTTAACTATGTTAAAGAAATCACTTATTGAACGTTTATGGTCTATACTATCTATTACTTGATTAAGTTCAATAGCCGTTTTTGAACTTTTTATATAATTAAAGCATTGATTAGAATAGTATATTGAATCTTCATATATAATATCTTCACCTAAAGTGACTAATACTTTAAAACATTGCTGTATATAAGATAGCTCTTGTTTAGAATCTATAGTATGTTTAGAAAAGTACAATCTATCTTTTAACTTTGAGTATATTATGGAATCTTGTGGAAAAAGTTTAATTTTGCTAAGAATCTCTTTGTAGATTTCTAATTTTGAGTTAAAGTTTTCCATAGAATATAGTTTATTAAGTAATGTATCAATGGAGATAGATATGAAGTTAGATATCATATTAAATGTCTTATCATCGAACTTTTTGCTACAAAAAGATTCATAGAATTTAAATGTAGTATTAAACTTATCTGTAAGTGTCATTTGGATTGAACTATCTATTAATGATAATAGGTTATTATCTGTTACGGATATTGTATACTTTGCGTATGGGTCTATCTTAATATCTATATTGAAAAGTTGTATCCAACTTAAATATAGCAGACTCTTATACTCAAATGTACTAACACTACAGCATAGCCAATCGATAAGATAATAATTATAGATGTTAGAAAAACTACTCTTAATAGTAGGTGAATCAGATATACAGCTTACAGACTTTCCTACATTGATTGAATATTCAGCGTAGTTATGCATAACTATTATTCTACTCGCAATGTTAGATGGCAAAAAACTAAAGTATAGCTTTAAAAATATTTCCAAATCTTGAGTTTTTGGAGTTGTTTCAAACAGATGGTCTATATTTATACTGAAAATAGAATGTAACTCTTTTTCAAAGTAAGTATAAGTAATAATCAATAAAGATTTTAAACTACTTAAAAATGATGAGGTAACATTTAAAGAATCAGTTACATCTAAAGTGATAAATTCCACTTCTAAATATCCCCTATCATCTTTTTTAGTATCATAAGACCATATACCACACTTTAAATCCTTAGTAATGGTATCGAAATAATAGCCATAAGTACCATTAATCTTATAATTAGTAGGTAAGTTTAAATTATCATTTCTTATTAGTTTGGTTTCTAACGGATTTAAGACCGAACTGTCAACATTTTTTTTAATATCACCTTCAATAAGATAATATGTATAATCATGAGCAAACTTTGTACAAAGTAATTTTTTATTCATACTTATCACCTAAACACATGAATCATAGTCCCCTTTTTTATCAATCTAATACTAAAGAATCGGATTCTGAATTAAAATTGTTATTATAGTATAAAAGATATAACCTTTTTATGGATTCTTGTTCTTTAGAGTTATTAATAATATCCTTAGCATTTTCCAAACTATCCATATATAAGTCACTGTATACTAATGGGTCAGAGTATAATCTATTGATTACAAAATCTCTAATAGACATACCTTTTTCGACTTTTTGTTGGTCTGTTTGTTGATTTGTTGTAATTTCTTTTTCAACTCTCAAACTCGAAAGATATTCTATATCAGAACTTAAGAAATCATCGCTTAATATAGATATAGAGCTTTCTGGATTGAATAATTGTGTAATATAGCTATCTAAGTTGTTAGAATAATCACATTGACGTTTATCCTTAACAAACTCATAGGTTGTATGTTTTAGAATATCTTGAGCATCTATTATAAACTCAGGGTTATATAGTATACCCTTACTTATAGCAGGATTCTCAGTTTCTAGCTTACTATATCCAGTAGATGATACTGCATACACTCTAAAACAGAACACACTATACTTATTATGAACGATATTCTTAGTAATTACATCTATTAATGAGCCTATAAAAGAACGTAGTTTAATGTAGTTATCTCTAATAGCGTCTAATCCATGCAGATAGTTACCTATAACATCTATGGTATTATTAGTATCATACTGCTTAATAGAAACTATCTTTTCATGTGCTTGATAGTATGTTAGACCTTCAAATGAATCTATCTTGGTGATATTCTGTATAGTTTCTAATATCTTAGGCGATATTACTTCTTCTATAGGTCTATCTTTAAAATCAGATTTTAAACAATTCTCTAAAATTTCCAATAGAGCTAAAGTATATATCATAGAATTTTTAACATAGTCTAAATCTTCATTTTGAGCATATTTTGACCATCTGCTATTTAGTTCTTTAATCTGTTTATATATAAAGTAAGGATATTCATCTAACTTAGTTAAGTATAGCTGTATGTTATAGTTACGTGGATTATCTTTAATAGCAATGAAACTATTCTTTAACTTATCATAAAGACTATTTTCACATAATGTAAGTGGGTCATCTAGTAGACTATACACATAGACTAGATTTTTATCTGAGTTCCAACGGGACGAAGATTTAATACCAGCCATATCATAACTGTTAAACATTATATCATAGTTAGTACTTTTTTCGGGTATGGTTACTGTTAAACTGGATAGTTTCCCTGGAATTATATCTAAAGCATTAGTTCCTATGAAGTATTGACCATTCTTTAAAGTTCGAGCCTTATTTATATAAGAATTATTACAGTACGTACTATCTGCACCATCTAACAGATGTGTATCATTAAACATATTTAATTTAATCTTTCTGTCCTGTGATGTAATATTATCGTTATACTTTTCTATCTCGTTATATTCAGAACAGAGTAATACAGTCTTACCAGCACTAGGATTTCCATAATAGTGTAAAGTTATAACTTCATCGTAATTGTAAAAACCTTTTGGAAGTGGATTCCAACAGTTATCACATAGTTGAGTTATCAAGGTATCATGTATTAGATAGTTCGTAAAATTATCGACTTTTGGAGCTATTCTTCCATACTTTAACAAGTAAAGTTGATTGCCTGTATTGTAATATCTGTCTTGATTATAGTTCTGACAAGTATTAATATTAAATTGGTCTAAAAAACTTTTAGCCTTGTTAAAATCTTTAGATGTAAAAGGCTTAACCTCCATATCTTCTGGATTATTTTCATTAAAACTGTTGACTAACTCTCCTAAAGGAATACGAGCATACTTTTTTAAATCATCGGTACTGTAAGTATATGTTTTAGCATAATAATCATTATCATCTTGTTGTTGTATAGTAATCATAGATTTTCCAGCATCGTCAGTATGTAGCCTTAGTCTATGTGATATAATATTATTATCTTCAGTATTATGCATATTGCTGACTATTACACCATATATCATCTGCAAGAGTTTAGTATCTTCTTCGGTAAGATGCTCCTTAGTAGTTAAAAGTTTAATGTATTCAAATATAGCATTAGAAGTCAATTGAGCCTCAGAATTAGACTTTCCTGCTTGTAGTACTATACCAGGAACTCCTAAGTTTCTAATAGGTTTATTACATATAGGACACTGTATAAGATTAAATTGAACATAATATCTGAGTATAATGCTATATTCTATAGTAACATCATCTTGAACTAACTTTAAATGCTTCGATGGTGAAAAGTATGCTGATTGTGACCTAGTACTATTTTTGAACTTTCTTATCTCTTCTAGGTTGCCATCGAAATCGTTGTTCTTAGTTGAGTTGGTCAATCTATCTATAGAACCTTTACATAGGTCAAAGAACTTTCCTATAATGTTCAACTCACTTGCAGAGTTAAGGTCAGAAATACTTATTTCAATCTTATTGATGTTATACTCGAAGTTGTTAATAATTTTTAGTTCAAATCTCATCTTAAGATTAAAGTAGCTAAAGTTTTTATTATCATTAAGATTATGAGTATAC